>CAMLSI010000435.1 GCA_946482585.1 uncultured Lysobacteraceae bacterium | reverse complement strand
CGTTGCCGCGGGTGCCGCGCTCATCGCCGATTGCGGCGCGTTCCGCGCAGCGCACTCCGATGGCGACTGGCAGGTCGAACTCGAAGCGTCGGCACACGTCCATCGCGCACGCGTGCTCGTCGACGCCACCGGCCGCAGCGCGGCCGTCGCGCGCCAGCTCGGCATCGCGCGCCGCGTCGAGGACGAACTGATCTGCCTGCACGCGTTTCTGCCGGCGGACTTCGGCGACGAAGACCGCTGCACGCGCGTCTGCGCCGACCGCAACGGCTGGTGGTACAGCGTGCGCGTGCCGAACGGACAGCGCGTGCTCGCGTTCCATCTCGATGCGGACGATGCGGAGCTGCGCGAGCTCAAGGTATTGCCGAACCTGCTCGCGAAAGCGCGCCGGCACGCCATGCTCGCCGACGTACTGCCGGTTGCCGCCGATGAAATCGTCCATGCGCGCCCGGCCGGCAGCGCCGTGCTCGATCGCGACGCTTTGACGCGCGCTCCGCCCGGTTTCTTCGCGATCGGTGATGCGGGACTGTCATTCGATCCGATCGCGTCGCAGGGCATCTTTCATGCGCTCGCGTCGGCGGAGAGCGCGGCGACGGCGATAGCGCGCGGCGATGACGATGCGATGGCGGCGCGCGACGCGTTCGCGGCCGAGATGGCGGCGGTGCATGCGCACTACCGCGAGCGGTTGCGCGGCACGTATGCCGCGCCTGCCCGATTTCGGGCGTCGTCGTTTTGGGCGGGCAGGGCGGTTCGGAACGAAGCCGCCTGCGACGTTCCGTAGGCGATTGGGGAGTCTGCTCCGGAGATTCCTGGATTTCGGCGATTGTCCTGTAGCACTGTGCGGCCGCCGCAGGGCGGCCGCACAGTGGTGGTACGCATTGGTCACGCGCTCAAGAACGAGCCCGAGCCAGCCCCCGCAGGATTCTTTCGCCGAAGTAGTGGCCGATCCCGAAATACAGTATCCACAGGTATGGGCGTGTCCTCATGGCCACCAGGATCGATACGTCGTCGTGCTTGAAGAGCAGCATTTGAACCACGCCTCCCACGAGTACGGAGATGGCAATGATCAGCACCCAGGCAATCACGATTTCAGTCGTACTTTTTGTCATGGAATGCGAACTCCTCCCAGTACGCGGAATGTGCCAGGCCAGAAAGTCGGCACCACTCGCAAGCCTTGCGTGGAAAAAGCGACGACGGCTTCCGTAGAGGCAGCGCCTGAGAGTGTTGCCCAGCCCGCTGAGTTGAACGCGGTCGCGTATACGCCTGTTCCGTAGATGCCACGTATTCCTGCTGCAGATTCCATGATCATTCCGGATTCGTAGATTGCAGCCGCGGAGCGTGCCGAAGTGAAGTGATAAAGCATGCTGGGGCGGAGCGCCATGTTGAAGCCTGCGCCACCTGCCGCCAAGCCGATGGGAATTCCGGCAACATACGTCGAGTTGTAGGTGATGGAGCTGGTATCCACGCCGCCGTCGATGCCTAGGCAATCGCGTGCGTTGGACGTGAGCCCCAATGAAACTCCGTCGCCGAGTCCGGCCGCTGCGTCGACCAGCCACTGGGGCAACGCCGGTGGTTCCCACGCGATCCAGTATTCCTTTTCACCGTAGGCGAACGCCGCCATGCGTTCTTCGAGTGCTTGCCGCCGTGCGGCGGTTGTCGCCCTGCCTGTGACGCAGCCTACCGTTCTCGCGAGCGCGACGCTTGCAGCCCCATTGACGAACTTGCCCCCGCTCAACTCCGAAGCCGTCCCGCCGACTACGGCATGCAGGATGCCGTCGGTGAACGCGCCACCGGTGTCGATCTGCGGACTCAGCGTAGCCGTGACGCCGGCACGCACGAAGCCGTGGCCGAAGCTGCCGCCGTTGAGCTGCTCCATGAAGCCGCCGGCCGCCGCCCGCGAGAGCAGCTGGCTCGTGGAGGACGCCCCGCTGAACGCGCTGTCGATGCCGGGCGCGATGATCGACGTGAAAGCTCCCATCACGGCGCCGCGCAGGTTGCCGGTGCCGATCGCGCCGGCCGTGAAGCCACCGATGGCGTAGATGCCGAGCTGGGTATAGGTCAGGGCGCCGCCGGCGGCCGGGCCGGCGGCGCCGGCCGTGGCCACGGTGATCGCGATGGCTGCGGCGGTACGCAGATAGCCCTGCTGTTGTTTGCCCCAGTAGCCGGTCGGATCGGTGTGCGCGAGCGGGTTGTTGAGTACATAGGTATACCGATTCAGATTCTGCACATTGCTCGGGTCCTGCACGATCGGGTCGGCCTGCAGGAAGCGGCCGAGCACTGGGTCGTAGATGCGCCCGTTCATGTGGACGATGCCGGATTGGTCGACCTGTTCGTGGCCGGTGTAGCCGCGCCGCGTCAGTCGGGTATCGAAACCGTAACGCTGTGCGGCCGGCAGCAGCATGCCGGTCGCCGTGTCGGCGCGCGCGCCGAACGGCGTGTACGCCTGACTCCCGCCGGCGGCGTACAGATAGCCATTCTCGTCGGCGATGCGATGCGTCGAGCCCAGCGCGTCGGTCAGCAGGTAGCGGTACTGCGTTTCCGCGACTACGTTGTTGCTGATGAACTGGGTCAGGATCAGGCCGCCGAGATTGCGGCGCAGCTCGATCGCACCCGTGGCCTGCGTGACCAGGATCTCCGCGTCGCCGACGAAGGTCGTGACGGTGCCCTCGTAGGCCGCATTGCCCTGGTAGTCGCTGTACTCGGTGCGCTGCAGACGCTGGCGTTCCGGACCGTAGGTGAAGCGCGTGGTGCCGGTGCCGGCGAAGCGGCCGCTGGTCCGCCGCGGCAGGTCGTAGGCGCTGTATTCGATCACGCGCTGCTCGGTGCCGTTGACGAACTGGCGCGTCTGGTTGCCGCGCGTGTCGTAGCAGAACTGGCTGACACCGCTGACGCTGATCGCGCCCGGTCCCGGCGCCGGTCCTGCTCCGCATAGCGCCGCCCGCGTGCCGTAGGTCGCCGAGCCCAGGTTGCCGAGTCCGTCGTAGACGCCGCCGAAGGTCTGCGCGAACGCACCGTTGGCTTCGCGCCGTTCGCCCTTGGTCAGACGCTGTAGGCCGTCGTAGGCGAACTGCTCGTACTGCGCGATGCCGGTGGAACGGTCTTCGCGCGAGAGCAGATTGCCGATCGGGTCGTACTCGTAGTTCAACGCCTGGATCGTGTTGTTGTTCGTCGAGATCGCGCGCAGGCGGCCCGTCGCCGGATCGTACTGACGCGTAGTGTGCAGGGTCATCGTGTCCGCGCGGCGCTCGCCCGTCACGTTGCCGCGCGCGTCCATGGCCAGCACTTCGTAGTAGATGCGTCCCGCGAGGCCCGAATAGGCGCTGCGCACCCGCACCTGGTAGCCCTCGGCGCTGTACTGGAACAGCTCGCCCGTCCGCGGAATCCCCGTGCCGCTGAAGAAATTCTGGAACGGCCGTCCGTAGGCGTCGAACGTCGACTGCTGCAGATAGCTGCGGCCGACCACGGTGTTCTCGACTTCCACGGGGCGTCCGAAGGCGTCGTAGCGGTGCGCACGCGAGCTGGTCTTGCCCTTGTCGGTGTGATTCACCAGGCCGAGCTGGCCGATGCCGTAGTTCGCGCTGTCGTAGGTCCAGGCGGTCGAGGTTTCCGCGGCCGTCGCGCAACCGGCGTCGGCATGGTCGGTGCGCTCCAGCGGCCGGCCGCGCGCGTCGTAGCGCGTGCGCGTGCAGCTCGAGTCGCTGCGCTGCTGGAGGGTTTCGCCGGCCGCGTTGTAGGCGAAGAAGCGCACGCCCGCATCCGGGTCGGTCATCTGGATCTTGCGGCCGAGTCCGTCGTACTGGGTCGTACCCGTCGCGGTCTTGCCGTCGTAGGTCGCGCGCGTGGCCGAGACGGCGTTGCCCGCGGCGTCGTAGCCGAAGGTCACCGACGAGCCGAGGTGATCGATCGCCTTCACCGTCTCGCCGAGGCGGTTCTGCAGCACCGTCTTGGTTTCGCGCACGTTCGCCTGGTTCGGCGGCAGGGTCGTCACCGTCTGCAGGCCGTTGAACACGATGTCGGTCACCGCACCGTTGGGCGCCGTGATGCGGAAGGCGCGGCCCAGGTAGTCGTATTCGGTCGTGGTCCAGTGGATCGTCGCGCCGTTGACCGGTTCGCCGACGTCGCCGAAACCCGGCGCCCGCGCGAAATACGGTTCGGAAACCCGGTGCAGACGTCCCGCGCCGTCATAGGCCTTGCGCACGGCGGTGTCCGCGCGGGGCGCGAGGCTCTGGCGCAGGGTCAGGATTTCCCGACCCAGGCGGTCGAAATACGCGAACGCGCGCGGCGCGCCGGCGGAAAGCGTCTCCACGCGATAGACCGCGGCCAGCCGGCCGCCCTGCTGCGGGCAGTACGG
>CAMLSI010000434.1 GCA_946482585.1 uncultured Lysobacteraceae bacterium | reverse complement strand
GCGACTGCACGACTTCGAGATAGCTGACCGCGCCTTCGCGGTAGCGGGTCATCGCGAAATCGAGCGAACGCTGCGCGGACGCGACTGCGGACTGCTCGGCGTCGGCGGCGGTCTTGTAGTGGCGCAGCAGCGCGAGGTTGTCTTCGACCTGCTGGAACGCGCCGAGCACGACGCCGCGATAGACCGCGCCGGCCTCATCGAGCGCGGCCTCGGCCTGTGCCGTCTGCGCGCGCCGCTTGCCGGCGTCGAACAGATCGAGCAGCAAGGCCGGACCGATCGCCCAGGCCGCGTTCGGCGCGGCGAGCCAGCCGCCGGCCTGGTTGCTCTGGTAGCCGAAGTTCGCACCGAGCGTGATGGACGGGAACCATGCCGCGCGCGCGACACCGACGGTGGCGTTCGCGGCGGCGACGCGCCGCTGCGCCGCGGCGATGTCGGGCCGGCGCTGCAGCAGGGTCGAGGGAAGATCCAGCGGCACCGGCGGCAGCTTCACCGCCTCCGTGGTCGGCGCGAACGCGAACGTCGACGGCGATTCGCCGACGAGCGCGGCGATCGCGTGCTCGGCGACCGCGCGGCGCGCGGCGTTCTGTGCGGCCTGTGATCGCGCCGCATCGAGCTGGGTCTGCGCGCGCGCGACATCGAGGCCGGAGGCGATGCCCGCGTCGCGGCGTTTCTGCGTGAGCGCAACGGCCTTGTCGTAAGCGGCGACCGTATCGGCGAGCAGCGCGGCTTCGCGATCGAGGCAGCGCAAGACGATGTAGTCGTCGGCGAGCTCGGCCTGCAGGCTAAGGCGAGCCGATTCGAGATCCGCGGCCGCGGCCGCGCTCGCGTGCGTACCCGCAGCGACCGTGTTGCGCACGCGGCCCCAGAGATCGAGCTCGTAGCTCGTCTGCAGGCCGAGATCGTAGGACTCGAAATGGCGCGGCGACGACGAGCCGGTCGG
Source organism: uncultured Lysobacteraceae bacterium (assembly GCA_946482585.1). The sequence continues at coordinate 3,438 of CAMLSI010000434.1, read as the reverse complement.
CGGCCGTGTCTCGGACTGGCGTTCCCGCGACGCGCCGCCGGAGAGCGCGAGATCCGGAAACAGTCCGGAACGCAACTGGTCGCCGTTCGCTCGTGCCTGTTCGTAGCGCGCAAGCGCCGCGGCGAGATCGGGGCTGTTGGCGACGAGCTGCCGCTGCAGGCGGTCGAGTTCGCGGTCGGCGTAGAGATTCCACCAGGCTTCGCGCGGCAGTCGGTCGGCCGGCGCGGCCGGCGTCCAGGGTGCCTGTTCCTTGTAGTCCGGCGCGACCGCGACATCGGGCAGGACCAGCGGCGGCGCGAGCGAACAGCCCGCGAGCGCGACCGCAAACAGGGCGAGCGCGCCCGCGCGCCAGCATGGTTCAACGCGTGCCATGTGCGGCCTTCCCGGCGGTTGCCGCCGACGGTTTCGCGGCGTCCGCGTCGACGACGCGGACCGTATCGCCTTCGGCGACGCCGTCGGGAGGCGTTTCGATGACGCGGTCCCGCGCGTCGAGTCCGGCGGCGATCTCGACGGTCCTGCCGAGATCGCGCGCGATCGTGACCGGCTTGAACGCGACCTTGTCGCCGCTCACCGTCGCGACGCGCAGACCGCCCTGATCGAAGATCAACGCGCTCGACGGAATACGCAGCGCGGTCGCGTCCTGCGCGAGTGCGAAACGCACGTTGGCATAGCCGCCGGGCAGCAGCTCGGCGTCGGCGTTGTCGACGCTGAGCTGGATCAGCGTGGTGCCGGTCGCGGCGTTGACCGATCGGGAGAATGCCTCGACCTTCGCCTCGTAGCGCTTGCCCGGCCGCTCCGGCACGTCGACGGCCGCGCTGCTGCCGGGCGCGATGCTCGTCGCGTAGCTCTGCGGCACGTTGACGTAGACGCGCAGGCGCGACAGATCGGAAATCACGAACAATTCGGCGCCCGCGCCGCTGCCGTTGATCAGCGCGCCCACGTCGGTCTCGCGCGCGGTCACGATGCCGTCGAACGGTGCGACGATGCGCGTGAAATTCTCGGTCGCCTGGAGGCGTTCGACGTTCGCGCGCGCGGCGTTCGCGAGCGCCTGCTTGGCCTTGAGATCGCCGTTCTTCTCGTCGACTTCCTGCTGCGATACCGAGTCGGAACCGAGCATCGACTGCCAGCGCTTCGCCGTGGTCGCCGCGAGCGCGGCGTTGGCTTCGGCGCTCGCGAGGTCGGCCTTGGCCTGCAGCAGTTGCTGCTGCACGTCGGGCGCCTCGATCTCGGCGAGCAACTGGCCGGCCGTGACGCGCGTGCCGATGTCCACTTTCCAGGCTTTCAGGTACCCCGACACGCGCGCGTGGATCGGTGCGCGCGCATGGGCTTCGATGCGGCCGGGCAGTTCGAGCACGGACGCGTCGCCGGCCGTGCCCGGCGCGACGACGCTGACGCTCGGCACGGCCTGGGTTTCGGTCCATTGCGCGAGCCGCGCATGGCCCGAGGCGCGCGAGCCGATGCCGAACGCGACGACGAGCGCCGCGACGACGGCGGCGGCGACGCCGGTGAGTTTGAGGCCGCGACGCGGCGCGGTCGATTCAGGCGACATGAGGTTCTCCAGGAGCGGGAGCGCGATCGGCACCGTGACCGTGGCGTGCGTGCACGAGGCTGAAGACGACGGGGACGAACAGCAGCGTGGCGAAGGTCGCGACGATCAGGCCGCCGACCACGGCGCGGCCCAGCGGCGCATTCTGCTCGCCGCCTTCGCCGAGGCCGAGCGCCATCGGCAGCATGCCGATGATCATCGCGAGCGCGGTCATGAGGACCGGGCGGAAGCGCACGAAGCCCGCGTCGAGCGCCGCCGCGACCGGGTCGTGCAGCGCGTCGAGCCGTTCGCGCGCGAAGCTGATCACGAGCACGCTGTTCGCGGTCGCGACGCCCATGCACATGATCGCGCCGGTCAGCGCGGGCACCGACAGGGTCGTGAACGTCGCGAACAGCATCCAGACGATGCCGGCCAGCGCCGCGGGCAACGCGCTGACGATCACCAGCGGATCACTCCACGACTGGAAGTTCACGACGAGCAGCAGATAGATCAGCACGATCGCGCCGATGAGGCCGAAGAACAGACCGTTGAACGCGGCGTTCATCGTGCGCACCTGGCCGAGCAGGTGCACCTGCGTGCTCTTGGGCAGGTCCTGCGCGTGCGCGGCGACCACGCGGTTGATGTCGGCCGCGACGGCGCCGAGGTCGCGGTCCTGCGGCGTCGCATAGATCTGCACCATCGGCTGGATGTCGTACTGCGACACCACCGCGCTCGCGGTGCCGCGCGCTATCGTCGCGACGCCGCCGAGCAGCTGCGGTGCGCGGGCGGCGGCCGAGGTCAGCGGAACGTTCCTCAGGGCATCCAGCGAATCCATGTCGTACTGCGGCGTCTGCATGACGATCGGGTACTGCACGCCGTTCTGCGGATTCAGCCAGAACGTCGGCGCGACCTGGCTCGATCCGGCCAGATTCACGACGAGGCTGTTGGTCACGTCGCGCTCCGTCATGCCGACGTACTGCGCGCGCTTGCGGTCGACGTCGACACGAAACACCGGACTGTCGGCCGATTGCTGGATGCGCGCGTCGGCGACGCCGGGAATGTGCCGGATGTCGCGCAGCAGTTTTTCCGCGTACGCGTAGTTCGCCGCGACGTCGGGACCGCGCACCTGCAGATCGATCGGCGCGGGCGCGCCGAAGTTGAGGATCTGCGTCACGATGTCGGCCGGCAGGAACGAGAACGTCATGCCGGGAAAACGTTTCGGCAGTTCCTCGCGCAGGATGCGCACGTAGTCTTCGGTCGGGCGGTGTCCTTCGCGCAGGCTGATCTGGATGTCGCCGTCCTGCGCGCCGATCGTGCCGGTGTTGTTGTAGGCCAGGTTGATGCCGGAGATCGGCATGCCGACGTTGTCGACGAGCGTGCCGAGCTCCCCGGGCGGAACGATCTCGCGGATGGCCTGCTGGATCTGCGCGAATCGATTGGCCGTCTCCTCCACGCGCGTGCCGACCTGGGCGCGCGCGTGCATGAGGATCTGGCCCGAATCGACGCTCGGGAAGAAGTTTCGGCCGAGGAAGGGCACGAGCAGGAACGAGGCCGCGACCGCGACGAGGAAGCCGAGCACGAAGCCGCGGCGGTGCACGAGTGCGAGGGCGAGCACGTCGCGATAGCCCGTGCGGAAGCGTTCGAAACGCGCCTCGAAACCGCGCTGGAAGCGCACGAGCGCGTTGCCCGGGCGGGCCGGCGCCGCGTCGTTGCCGTGCAGGTCGGCGCGCGGCGCGTGAGGTTTCAGCAGGTATTTCGCCATCGTCGGCACCAGCGTGCGCGACAGCACGAACGACCAGGTCATCGCGAACATCACCGACAGCGCCATCGGCACGAACAGGAAGCGCGCGATGCCGGAGAGGAAGAACATCGGCACGAACACGATGCAGATGCAGGCGAGCGAGACGAACGCC
>CAMLSI010000433.1 GCA_946482585.1 uncultured Lysobacteraceae bacterium | reverse complement strand
TCGCGGAGTGGGGCCGCGCGATGGATCCCGACGCGGTGCTGGTCGCCCGCGGCGTCGGCCGGCTCGCGCCGGTGCAGTCGCCGCCCGCGGTCGAGGGCCTGGGTCTGGCCGCCTTGCTGCGCGAGATCGGCTGCGATTCGGCCAAGGCCACGCTGCAGTGTGAGCGCTTCGTGTTTCCTCACGCACGTCGGTAGGCGAAGATCCGCGCACCGCTGTCGTCGCGCGCTGCCGGGCGCCGCGCGCAGCACCTCTGCCTCAGGAATCGCCGCATGCCGTGCCGTCGTTTTCGCTGGATCGTGGTGCTGCTCGCATTCACGCTCGCGCCGCTCGCGCGCGCCGACGTCACCGCCGACATCGACGCGCTGGTTCCGGCGGAAGAATGGGTCAAGGCAAAGGCGCTGGGCATCGCCGCGCTGGCCGAGCCCCGCGAGCACGAGGCGGCGCTGGTCGCGCTGTTCAACGTCGTGCTCGAAAGCCCGACCGATTTCACCGAAGCCGAATGGACGCCCTGGGTCGCCGAACTCACCGAGCGCCGCAGCGCCGAGGACGTGCGTGCGCGTTCACTCTCCACCCTCGCGATCTGGCGTGCGCAGCGCGCCTTCCAGGCGCGCGACCGCGATACCGCCGTGGCTGCGGTCGACGAAGCGCTCGCGCTGCTGCGCGAAGGCAACGGCCGCATCACTGCGGCCGAACAGGCGTACGTGCTCACGATCGCCGGGCAGATCCGCGGGCTGCTCGGCAATTTCGCCGACGGCGCGGCGCTCGCCGGCGAAGCCGTGAACGTGCTGCGCACTCCGCGCAGCATGCTCGAGCGCGCCCGCCGCCTGCGTGCGACCTTCTTCCAGGCCATGTTCGAAGACCGCCTCTCGCACATCGACGCGGCGATCGCGCTTGCGCGCCGGGGCATCGCCGAGGCCGAACAGCTCGGAGCGCCGAACAACGGCTATCGCCGCCGCCTCGTCGGCGTGCTCAGCGAAAGCCTGCTCGCGCGCGGCGAATTCACTGCGGTGCGCGATCTCATGCGTCCCGAGCTCGAGCGCCTGCGCGCGCAGGCGTCGCCGTCGGCGCGCGACCTCGCGATGACGCTCGGCCATCTCGCCGAAGCCGAGCGGCAGCTCGGCGATCGCGAACGCGCGCTGGACTACTACCGCGAGTCCGCGCAGTCCGCGGCGAAGGACCCGGCGCTGGTCGCGTCGGGCAGCTATGCGGCCATCCTCGGCAACCTCGGTTCGCTGGCCTACGACCTCAAGCGCTACGACGAGGCCGACACGGCGCTCGGCCAGAACCTGAGCCTGCTCGAACAGCAGTTCGGCGGCGACAGCCTGCGCGTGGTGCCGCCGCTGATCAACTTCGGCGAACTCGCCTATGAGCGCAACCTGCTCGACGAAGCCGAACAGCGCTTCCGCCGCGCGCTCGCGATCGTCGCGACCCAGCTCGGTGCGGAGCATGCGGAAGGTTCGCCCGCGCTGCGCGGACTCGCGCGCGTGCTGCTGCGGCGCGGCGATGCGACCGGCGCCGCGGCGGCGCTCAAGGGCGCGATCGCGCAGCGGGAAGCCGTGGCCGGCACCGAGCACGTGCAATTGCTGGGCTGGCGCTGCGATCTGGCCGAGGCGCTCGCACAGAGCGGCGACGCAGCCGGCGCATTCGACAACGCGCTGGTCGTGGAGCAGCGGCGCAACCGGCTCGTCGCGACCGTCGCGCCGGTGCTCGGCGAAACCCAGGCGCTGGAATTCAAGCGCAGCCTCGCGCGCTGCAGCGAACGGCTGCTCGCGATCGCGGCCGCGTCGGCCGATGCGAAACTGATCGAGGCGGCCTGGACCGAGATCGCCGCGGCGCGCGGCCTCGCGACGCGGCTCGCGGCGCAGCGCATCGCCTATGCGCGCGAATACGGCGACGCCGACGCGAAGCCGCGATGGGAGCGCTGGTTCAAGGCCGCGACATCTTATGCCGACGCCGTGCGCGGCGGCAGCGACGGCGCCGCGGTCGCGGAACTTCGGCGCGAACTCGATGCGGCGGTCGAGGCGCTCGGCGACGGCACGCCGCTGCAGCCGCTGCCGCGCACGCCGGTCGCACGGCTGATCGCGAATCTGCCGTCGCAGACTGCGCTCGTCGCGTTCGCTGCGGGCGCCGGCGCGACGGACCCGCAGCTCTACGCCTTCGTCGCCGAACCCGGCGCCGCGCCGCGACTGCTCGCGCTCGGCGAGGTCGACGCGCTCGACGCGCGCGCGGAGCGCTGGTATCGCCTCATGCGCGAGCCCGGCAGCGACGACGACCTGCGCGAAGCCGGCCAGGCCGTGCGCACGCACTTTTTCGACGCGCTCGATCTCGCCCAGGCCGGCCGCCGCCTGTTCGTCGTCGCCGACGCGGGTGTGCACCGGCTCAATTTCGCGGCGCTGCCCGACGGCGACGGTTTCCTCGTCGAGCGGGGTCTGCGCCTGCATCTGCTCGAAACCGAGCAGGACCTCGCGGTCGCGACGGCAGCGCCGGTCCGCGACGGCCTGCTGCTGCTCGGCGTGCCCGAGCTCGCGCGCGGCGACGCGACGGCGCTCGGCCGCCTGCGCGGCGGCTGTCCCGAACTCGGCAGCGCGTTCGAATCCCTGCCGGGTGCCGAACGCGAAATCGACGCGCTCGCGCAATTGTCGCGCGCGGCCGGTCGCACCGAGGTCGTCGCGCTCAAGGGCACTGCGGCAACCGCAACGGCGCTGCGTCGCGCGGCGCCGCAATCCGGAATCATCCACTTTGCGACACATGCGTTCGAGATCGGCGCCGGCTGCGCATTGCGTGCGGGCGCCGCGCGCCGCGGCGTCGGTCTGCGCCGCGACGAAAGCGGGGCGGCGACGGCGAGCGCGGCGCTTGCCCGCGAAGCCGGACTCGTGCTCAGCGGCGAACGCGGCCGCAATGGTCTCCTGCTAGGCGCCGACGTCAGCACGCTCGCGCTCGACGGCGTCGGCTGGGTCGTGCTGTCGGCCTGCGATACGGGGCTCGGTGCGCGCCTCGACGACGAAGGGGTGTTCGGCCTGCGTCGCGCGTTCCGCTTGGCCGGCGCACGCACCGTGCTGATGAGTCTCTGGCCCGTCGACGACGCAGCGACGTCGGCCTGGATGGAGGCGCTGTACCGCGCGCGGCTCGCCGAGGGCCGCGACACGGTCGATGCGGTCGCCGATGCGGACCTCGCCGTGCTGAAGGCGCGCCGCGAGCGCGGCGAATCGCTGCACCCGTTCTACTGGGCCGGATTCGTCGCGGCGGGCGACTGGCGCTAGCGCGCCTCAGGTCGCCGGCAGCGCTGCCGCGACGAGCGCGGTCTGGTCCTCGGCCGCGTAGGTCACCACCTGAGGGCAGCGGTAGCAGGCGTCGGCACCCTGTTCGGCGTACCAGCGGCAGGTCGCGCGGATCTGGCACGGCGGCAAGGTGTCGACGACCGGTTCGAGCTGGCTCACGATGCGTTTCGCGAGCGCGCAGCGCTGGCCGTCGAAATGCACGCAGCCCGATTGTTCGCATTTCGCCGCGATGCGGAACACGTGACCGGGCTGCAGGCCGCCGAGGTCGGGCAGCGCATCGAGTGGCACGACGGCGTCGCGGCGCAGGTAGGCCACGCGTGGTTCCCGCGGCGTGCCGTTGATGACGCCGAACACGAGCGCGTCCTGCATGTCCGGCTGGGCGCTCGGACAGGTGGTTTCCGCCGGGGTTTTGGCCATGGCGCGACTCCGGGTCGGCCGCGGCGGTCAGCCGCCGAACGACCGCGGCAACTGGGCGCGTTCGATGAAGCCGACGAGAATTCCGCCCTTCACGCGCGAAATCGCCGGCTGGGCGTCGATGCCGTCCAGTCTGTTGACCGCCTTGGATACGTCGGTCGCGAGCTCCAGTGCCTGCGCCGCATCCATGTTCTTCATGATGCGTCCGACGATCTCCCATTTCAGCGAGAGGTTCGGGCCGGCCGGCGGCACGTTGAACTTGGCCGCTGCGCGTGCGATGGCGCTGTCGATGGACTGGGAGAGATCGGCGGCGGAAATGACGTCGGCGGAAACGCGCGTCGCCGCCTTCTTTGCGGTTGCCATGAAAACCTCCGGGCCGATGGCCGTGGGGGTGGGACCGAAAGACGAACGAGACTGTTGCGACTGTTGCCGAGTGAACAAGTTCATCTGTGGCAACTGCGGCGGACGCTACGCCTGCGGGAAAGCAGTGTCAAGGACGCCGGAACGGATGGTCTTCACGCGGATGAACGGGCCGCGAAACGCAGGCTGGGCCGAGCGTAGCTTCGCTGCGCTCGGCCCAGCCTTGGCAGTCCGTCACCCCGTCGTGTCGATGCGCTCGACGCGTCCCGGGAAGCGAGCGGCGATGTCGTGATCATCCAGGACGCCGATCTCGAGTACGACCCGCGCGAATATCCGCAGTTG
>CAMLSI010000432.1 GCA_946482585.1 uncultured Lysobacteraceae bacterium | reverse complement strand
CTCGGTCAGCGTTCCATGAAGCTCCAACGACCAAGCTTCCCACGCATCGCTTTCCAGCAGCGCGCGCGCTTCAATCGCCGATCCGACAGCCTGACCTGCCAGTGCCAGCGCCGCAGGAAGCGGCTGGCCCACCGAGGCGCCCCATGCAAAGCCGCTCAAGCGCTCTGCGGTTCGGTCAAATTCCGGATGGACGACAATCGGGTCAGGGCTCATTGGCAGGTTCGGATTTCGTTTGGTTTATACGGTCGTGTATGCGCAGCGACGATCATCCGAACCGCTGGACTCCTACATCGCAAATCGGGACGCAAATCGGGACCCCCACTTTCCAGCCCGGCACCGCGTGCTCGGTAGCGTGTGCTCGCGCGAGCGAGCACGATCGCGGTCTACGCAATTCGGGACGCCTCGATCGTGCGGTCTCCTGCGGCGACCATACGCTACGAGTGCCGGAAATTTCCGAGCACCATCGCAGGCTCGCGGTAGCGTGTGCTCGCACCAGCGAGCGCACGATGGGCCGCCTCGCCATCAGGTGCACTTGGCCGATCAGTAGACCACCAGGCTTTCGCGCTCGGCGTCCCAGCAACCGGTAGCTGGCCGGTACGATAGACCTCCATCAGATGCGCAAAGAACACCGGAGGACGGCAATCGAGAACGGCCGCCTCCATCAGTGAATTGGCGACGTCCCATCCTACGAGTGAGCGGGCCATTGGCAGCACGCCCAGGCGTGGCGCTGCGCGTGGCAAGACGTCGTTTTCGACGATGTCTCGGACCATTCCCGCAATCGGGCTCCAGTCCACGTCGCGCGCCGGAACACGCTCGGCGAGAAACGCGATGAGGTCGTTCCGGCGTTCCAATGTCCAGTTCTCCCATTCCTTCCCGGCGGCCAACGTCGCTGCTTCGGCCGAATCGTTGGCGAAGCGATAAGCCAGTGGCATGGCGATCGGACGCGTCTCGCCGACCTGAGTCAGCCAGGGTCGTGGAAATTCCGCATGAAGGTCGGTGAATTCAGGGGCCGTCGTCGGGGGCATGTGCGGTCCTCCGCTTACGGCCACATCAGTAGACCAGCACGCACTTTCGCTCTGCATCCCAGCCCACCGGCAGATGGCCGGCTTCGTAGATGTCCAGAAGTTTCAATTGCTCTGTTGGTGGGCGGCAATCCATGAAGCCTGCACACGTCAGCGCCGCCACGAGATCCCATTTCACGGTATCCAACGCAATGCGATCCGAGAGACCCGCCGATTGCAGGCCTGCCGTGATTGGCGCCTCGTGCGTCGCCACAACATCCGTAGCGCGCTTGGCGATCGCGTTCCAATCGAGGAAGCGCTGGCGGTGCCGGTCATGCAAGTAGATCGACAGTGCTGCACCGCGATCAGCAGACCACGCTTCCCAGTTTTCGCTCTTCATCGCGGCTATCGCTTCGTCGACAGAAACTACCGGCCTGCACCATGTGACGAGCGAATCGGATAACAAACGACCAACGGATTTGGCCCACGGGATGGCCGGCAGCCGCATCGATACTCGGTCGAACTCGGTGTCAATCGTGGGCTTCATGCGGGCTATCCACCTTCCTTTGATGAATTGGGCCAGGCACGCGCGGTACGGGCTCTCCGCCAAGCAGGCCGTACTTCAGCCGATCTCGTATGGCCTCGCGCGCGAGGATCATTGATTGCTCCTCCGTATAACCGGCACTCTTCAATCCGTCCACGATGGAGCGAGTGAGGCCTGTGTTGGTCGGAAACTGGCCCAGCCGTGCTCCGCCGCGACGGAACTGATTCAGGTACGCCTCCTGCGCCTGATGGACCAGATAGTGAGGTGTTCCCGGCTCGGCAAACGCATTTCCTTCGAGCTTGACCGTCACCGCATCCCCGTGCGGAATGTGATCTCGATAGACCGAGTCCTGATTGAGATGGTGCGCCTGCCCCGGAATATCGGTCCGCGCTTTCATCTCCCGATAAGGCCCTGTCTCCATCGACAGCACGCGCCCCGGCGGACCGGTCTGCCCCACTGGCCCTACACCGGGTTGCGGCATCAGCTGCGGGCTGCCTCGCGCGCTCTCCACGACGACGGAGGTCTGTACTGGCGGCGGACTCGGCACATCATCCGCCCAGGCAGCTGATGCGGCCGGCATCGGCGGCGGCTCGGGCAAGCTGGCCATCGTGCGCGGCACGTCGTCCGCATAAGCCGCTGCGGAGGCCGCACGCGCTTCCTGCGCCATCACGGCTTCGGCGCGCGCCGCTGCGATCGCGCCACTGGGCATCGGTGTTGGCATGAAGCCAGGGCCTGGCACGCCCGTACCCAGTGCCGCGCCGGCCTCGATGTACGGCGCTGCGCGCGCCGATCCGACGGCAACGCCCCACGCCGCGCCGCCGCTTCGATAGGCCAGCCAGCCGGCACGGGCTGCTGTGCCCAGTCCGAACCCGATGTAGGACGACGCAATGATCGGCATGGCCTGCCACGCCGTCCGCGCCTGCGCGCCGCCGTAGGCGCCGAGAATCTGCCGGCGCTCGTCGGCATCGCGCCCCATGCTCGCGACCGCAAGCGATTCGGCGCCCGACAGGTATGGCAGTGCCTGACGTCCGTCGGGGTCTACATACGTCGTCGGGTTGGCGTTGAATGCCACATACGGATTGAACGTGATGGGGCGCTCGGGGACACCGGGCGCGGGGTCTTCGCTGATGAACGCGCCGATGTCGGGGTCGTAGTAGCGCGCCGCGACGTAATACAGCCCGGTCTCTTCGTCGAAGTAGTGGCCCGTGTGCCGGATGGGCGTATTTTCCGTGCCGTCGTGGCCCACCTGATTGCCCCACGCGTCGTAGCGGAAGCGCGCGACGACGGCACCCTGCAGATCGACCAACGCCGTCGGTGTGCCCAGGGCGTCGGTGACGACGTGGCGACTCTGATTGTTGCGCTCGAACGAAAGAATGCGGCCGTCAGCAGCGCGCGAATAACGAACAAGCGTGTTGCCGATGACGTTGGTTTCGGATTCGAGCCAAGGGCCGTCGTACTGGTATCGCACGAGGATCGCGGCGGGGCCGAAGGTTTCCTTCTCCGCACGCAACCCGTTCCCGTGATAGCGATAGCGCACGACCAGCACGTCGTTGCGCCAGACCGCGGCGAGACGGTCGCGCGCATCCCAGTCGTAGCGGATCAGAACCCCTGACTGAAGGCGCGTCTCGCGGTTGCCGTTCTCGTCATAGGTGAAAGCGACATCCGTTGCGGGATGCGCCGCATCCGCCACCGACAGCACCTGACCGCGATCGTTGTAAGCGTAGACCTTGCCCGGCGCCGGTTGCGCGTGGATGCCGACGACGACGAAAAGCAGCAGGAAACAAAGCAGCGTGCGCATGGCGCTCCCGGTATGCGCGGGTCGACGAGGCTCGACTACACGATCACGCCGTCGAAACACCCTGGAAGTTCGAATCGGCCGATGGCAGTTCGTCCACAAAAGAACGTTGCTTCACTTTCGACCAATGCAAACGTCTTGTTGTTTGATTCGCACGGCGCAACGTGCTGCGAAAGGGATCAGGTTCGAACCTGATCCCGCCCGCGAAGCCGTCAATGCGCGAATGGCAATCCATCCCGCGAGCGACGTCGCCGCCGGCAAAGGGTCGATGTTCCCGAGGTGACTCTATTGCCCCACGACGTCGCGAACGCCGTACACCGTGCCGTCCGTCGTGAACTCGATGACGGTGTGGCGCGCGTTGCCCGTCTTGTAGATCCAGCGCTCCCCCACCTTCACGCCGTAGCCGTTGACGAGGTCCGTACGCCGGACCGGCTCACCGCCGGCGTCGAGCACGCGGCTCATCGAATCGCCGGCGCTGATGACTTTCGATCCCAGCCGGGCCGTCGATGAGGACGAGGCCGTGAAACCGGACGCCGACGTGACGCACGGCATCGCAATCACCAGCACGAGTATCAACAACGTTGAGAGGCGTTTCATGGTCGTTCTCCGTCGGCAGTGGCGTTCGTTCGAAGAACACTGCCGCAGGCATGGCTGTCCTCTCACATGGCCGTGAAATCGCCGGCGATGTCGGGGGGTATCGCGGGCGGCAGCCGCGGACCATTCGATTCATCCGATCGTGCGGTCGCCTGCGGCGACCACAATGGAATGGACTCCTCCCTCTAATCGGCATCAAGTGCCAGACTGAGGTTGTGAGCTCACAGTCGCCGAAGGAGGAGTCCGTCATGAACATTAGCCGAGTCAGCCTGGATCTGGCAAAGCGGGTTATCCAACTGCATGCGGTGGATGCCACGGGCCGCGCAGTTAAGCGGGTTGCGTTGAAGCGTGAAGCGGCCTTGGCGTTCTTTCGCGACCTGCCGCCGTGCATGGTCGGCATGGAGGCGTGCGCCAGTGCGCATGACTGGGGTCGACGTCTGCAGGCGTTGGGACATACGCCCAAACT
>CAMLSI010000431.1 GCA_946482585.1 uncultured Lysobacteraceae bacterium | reverse complement strand
CGCGGTTCCTTCGTTCCTCCATTCCCACGAATCGAGGACATGACGATGGCTTTGGTAACGAATCTCGGCTTCCCGCGCATCGGCGCGCGTCGCGAATGGAAATTCGCGCTGGAAACGTACTGGCGCGGCGAGAGCAGCGCGGACGAACTCGCGGCGACGGCGCGCGCGCTGCGGCTGCGCCACTGGCAACTGCAGCGCGACGCCGGCGCCGACCTGGTGCCGTGCAACGACTTTTCCGCCTACGACCACGTGCTCGACACGGCCTGGCTGGTCGATGCGATCCCGGCGCGCTATCGCACGCTCGCCGATCGCGATCCGACCGCGGGCTACTTTGCGCTCGCACGCGGCGCGCAGCGCGACGGCGTGGATCTGCCCGCGCTCGAAATGACGAAGTGGTTCGACACGAACTATCACTACCTCGTGCCGGAACTCGACGCGACACAGACGTTCCGCCTGCGCGGCGACAAGCCCGTCGCCGAGTTCCTCCAGGCGCGCGCCGCGGGCTTCGCGGCGCGGCCGGTCCTGCTCGGACCGGTCAGTTTCCTGCGGCTCGCAAAATCGGTCGACGGCAGCGACACGCTGGCGCATGTCGACGCGCTCGTGCGCGTCTACGCGGAGCTGCTGACGCGTCTGGCCGCGGCCGGCGCCGACTGGGTGCAGATCGACGAGCCCTGTCTCGTGCTGGATCTCGACGCGAAAACGCGCGACGCCTATCGGCGCGCGTATGCGCAGCTCGCCGACACGGCGGCGCGGCCGAAGCTGCTGCTGGCGACGTATTTCGGCGCGCTCGCGGACAATCGCGATCTCGCGCAGTCGCTGCCGGTCGACGGCCTGCACGTGGATCTGGTGCGCGCGCCGGAACAGCTCAACGCAGTGCTCGAAAGCCTGCCGCCGGCGCGCGTGCTCTCGCTCGGTGTCGTCGACGGCCGCAACATCTGGCGCGGCGATCTCGATGCGGCGCTGACCGCCGCACGCCGCGCCGCGCAGGCGATCGGCAGCGAACGCCTGCAGCTCGCGCCCTCGTGCTCGCTGCTGCACGTGCCGATCGATGCCGGCCTCGAGACGGCGATGGCGCCCGCCGTCGCGGCCTGGCTCGCGTTCGCGCGCCAGAAGATCGCCGAGCTGCGCATCGTCGCCGATGCGCTGGCCGGCGACGCAGCGGCCGACACCGCGCTCGCGCAGGCGCGCACCGTGCGTGCGCGGCGCACGCTGTCGCCGCTGGTGCGGCGCACCGACGTGGCCGCCGCGTTGGCATCGGCGGCGAACTTGCCCACGCAGCGCGCGACGCCGCATGCGCAGCGCCGCATCGCGCAGCAGCAGCGACTGCAGCTGCCGGCGTTCCCGACCACGACCATCGGTTCGTTTCCGCAGACCGTCGACGTGCGCGAAGCGCGCGCGCGCCATCGCGCCGGCAAGCTGTCCGACGCCGACTACGACGCGTTCCTCGCGTCGCAGACCGAGGCCTGCGTGCGCCTGCAGGAAGAACTCGGGCTCGATGTGCTCGTGCACGGCGAATTCGAGCGCAACGACATGGTCGAATACTTCGGCGAACAGCTCGCGGGCTTCGCGTTCACGCGTCTGGGCTGGGTGCAGAGCTACGGCTCGCGCTGCGTCAAGCCGCCGATCATCTACGGCGACGTGCACCGGGCTGCGCCGATGACGGTGCGCTGGTCGCACTATGCGCAATCGCTGACCGACAAACCGATGAAGGGCATGCTGACCGGTCCGGTCACCGTGCTGCAGTGGTCGTTCGTGCGCGACGACCAGCCGCGCGCGACGACCTGCCGGCAGATCGCGCTCGCGCTGCGCGACGAAGTCAACGACCTCGAGGCCGCCGGCATCCGCGTGATCCAGATCGACGAGCCGGCTTTGCGCGAAGGTCTGCCGCTGCGGCGCGGCGACTGGCAGCACTATCTCGACTGGGCAGTCGCGTGCTTTCGTCTCACTGCATCCGGCGTCGCCGATACGACGCAGATCCACACGCACATGTGCTACTCGGAGTTCAACGACATCATGCCCGCGATCGCGGCCATGGATGCGGACGTGATCTCGATCGAGACCTCGCGCTCGCGCATGGAACTGCTCGATGCGTTCGTGCGTTTTGCGTACCCGAACGAGATCGGGCCGGGCGTCTACGACATCCATTCGCCGCGCGTGCCGGATACGGAGGAAATGCTCGCATTGCTGCGCAAGGCGACCGCCGTGCTGCCGCCGGCGCAGCTCTGGGTCAATCCGGACTGCGGCCTGAAGACGCGCGGCTGGGCTGAAACGCGCCGCGCGCTCGAGGCGATGGTCGCCGCGGCGCGCACGCTGCGCGCCGCGGCGTGACGACGGGAAGACCCATCCTCGGTCGACCGTCGACCGGATCGGCGACGAGTGTCAGCTGTGCAGGGCCCGCTCGTGTGCTCGCGCAAGCGAGCGCACGATCGAGTCGGTGAAGCGATCCATAGTCCCCTGTCGTGCGGTCGCCGATGGCGGCCGCACGCTACCGAGCGTCGCGCGACCTACCCTTGGCGTGTGCCCGCGCGGGCAAGCGCACGATGGGCTGTCTCGCCATTCGATCTGAACCGGGGTCGTGCGGGCGCCTGTGGCGAACGCCCCCACCGATCGTCGCCAGCCTCCGCCAGCGCAGTGCTTGACTCTGGACCCGGGTCCAGGGTTCACACTTGGCCCAGGAGACCTGCCATGAACCAGTACAGCATCGGCGAACTCGCGCAGCGCGCGGGTGTCGCCATCGACACTATCCGCTACTACGAACGCGACGGCCTGCTCGCGCCGACGGAGCGCTCCGCCGCCGGCTACCGGCGCTACGACGACACCGGACTCAAGCGTCTGAATTTCATCCGGCGCGCGAAAGCCCTCGGCTTTTCGCTCGACGATATCCGCGGCCTGCTCGCGCTCAGCGCGCAGGCCGACGTTGCCGAAGTGCGGCGCACCGCGCAGGCCAAGCTCGACGATATCGGGCGACGCATCGCCGAACTCGAACGTGTGCGGGCGGGATTGCAGGCGCTGATCACCGCGTGCCCGGGGCACGGCCGCGCGGAAACCTGTCCCATCCTCAACGCGCTCGCCGGGGAGGAGGCCCGATGAACACACCGCATTCCTGCTGCCATGCCGGCCACGACCACGCCGGCACGGCCGATCACGACGGGGCGGCGACGCAGCGCGATCCAGTCTGCGGCATGACCGTGTCCGTCGATTCGCCGCACCGCGCTACGCACGACGGCATCGACCATCGTTTCTGTTCCGCGCGTTGCCGCGAGCGTTTCGTCGCCGAGCCCGCGCGGTATCTCGCCGCACCGCCGGCCGCCGCGATCGAGGGCGCGACCTACACCTGCCCCATGCATCCGGAGATCGTGCAGAGCGGCCCGGGCAGCTGTCCGATCTGCGGCATGGCGCTGGAACCGTTGATGCCGAGCGCCGACGACGCGGAGCCCGAGGAACTCGTCGACTTCCGCCGCCGGCTGCTATGGACCGCGCCGCTGACGCTCGCCGTGGTCGTGCTCGCGATGGCCGGCGATCGACTCGTCGTGCTGCCGCATGCGACGCGCAACGCCTTGGAGCTCCTGCTCGCCGCGCCGGTCGTGCTCTGGGCCGGCTGGCCGCTGCTCGCGCGCGGCGTGCAGTCGCTGCGCAATCGCCATATGAATATGTGGACATTGATAACTCTGGGCGTCGGTGCCGCGTTCGGCTACAGCGTGATCGCGACCGTGGTTCCGGAACTGTTTCCGGCTTCGTTCCGGATGCACGGCCGCGTCGGCGTGTACTTCGAGGCCGCCGCCGTCATCGTGTCGCTGACTCTGCTCGGCCAGGTGCTGGAACTGCGCGCACGCTCGGCCACCTCGTCGGCGATCCGTGCCTTGCTCGGCCTCGCACCGAAAACCGCGCGGCGGCTGCGCGAGGACGGCAGCGAGGAAGACGTCGAGCTCTCGGCGGTGCAGCCGGGCGACCGCGTGCGCGTGCGGCCCGGCGAGGCGATTCCGGTCGATGGCGAGGTGCTGGACGGACATTCCTTTGTCGACGAATCGCTGCTGACCGGCGAATCGCTGCCGGTCGAGAAATCGCCGGGCGGGCGCGTGATCGGCGCGACCTCGAACGGCAGCGGCAGTCTGATCGTGCGTGCGACCCAGGTCGGCGCGGCCGGCCTGCTCGCGCAGATCGTGCGGCTGGTGGCGGATGCACAGCGTTCGCGCGCACCGATGCAGCGCATGGCCGATCGCGTCGCCGGCGGGTTCGTCCTCGGCGTGCTCGCCGTCGCGTTGCTGACCGCGCTCGCCTGGGGCCTGTTCGGGCCGGACCCGTCGTGGACCTATGCCGTCCTGAATGCTGTCTCGGTGCTCATCATCGCGTGTCCGTGCGCGCTCGGGCTCGCCACGCCGATGTCGATCATGGTGGCCACCG
>CAMLSI010000430.1 GCA_946482585.1 uncultured Lysobacteraceae bacterium | reverse complement strand
GAACTCGATCTCGGCAGCACGGCGATCGTCAGCGCGCTCGAGTTCGACTGGCGCGATGCGGCGACCGCGAGCGGCGCTATCGACGTCTACGCACACGCCGGTCATGAAGGCTGGATCCGCGTCGCGCAGTCGCGCACGGCCGCGAGTGCGGTGCAAACCCTCACGCTGCCCGCGGCATATCGCACGGACGCGCTGCGCATCGCAGTGCGCTCGCCCGTCGGCAGCGGCGGTCATGCGCATCTCACGCTCGCTGACGTGCGCGTGCGCACCTGGCATCTCGTCGATGCGACGACGCTGCAGCAGACCGTGCTCGACGGCGCGCATCGCTACCGCGTCGCCGCCGTGAACGACGCGGCCCTGCAGAGCGCATGGTCGGCCGCGGCGGAGATCGGCATCGGCGACACCACGCCGCCCGATCCGGTCGCACTCGAGGGCACGCTCGCGGCGAACACCGCCACATTGACCTGGACCGCGAGCGCGGCGCCGGACGTCGCGCGCTACCGGCTGTCGCGCAACGGCGTCGTGCTGACCGAGCTCGCCGCGACCGCGGAACGCCGCCACGTCGATGCGAATCTGGCACTCGGCAGCTATGCCTACGACGTGGTCGCGATCGACGCGTTCGGCAATGCGGGCGGCGCGTCCAACACCGTGACGCTGACCGTCGCCGGCAGCGGTCCCGGCGTGCCGCAGGATCTGCTCGCGGTCGCCGCACCACAGGGCGGCACGCTGCAATTGAGCTGGCGCGCCGGCGACGGCAGCGTGCCGGCGCGCTACCGCGTGCGCCGCGCGCTCGCGGCCGACGGCGCCTTCGCCGACGTCGGCGACGTCACCGTCACCGTCTTCACCGACACGCCGCTGACGAACGGCACGCGCTACTACTACACGGTCGAAGCGATCGATGCTGCCGGCAATCGCAGCGGCGCGAGCGCGGTCGCGAGCGGCGTGCCGCGCGACACGCTCGCACCGCCGGCACCGGTACTCACCTATCCCGCCGCCGACGGCGGCCCGGTCGCGATAGCCGGCGATCGCAGCCTGGTCTGCGGGCGCGCCGAGCCCGGCAGCCTCGCCGAACTATGGCGCGACGGCAGCGTGATCGCGTCGACGATCGCCACGGCGAACCTGCGGCAGAACGAGGCCGCCACGGCCGGCAGCACGCTCTACGCGCCGCTGCAGATCGCCGCGGACGGCTGGCATCTCGCCGACGCGGGCAACGGCCTGCGCATCGTCGACCTGCGCGATGAGCACGTCGAACCCGTCGCGGCCGACGCGCGGCTGCCGCAGTGGTCCGCGCAAGGACTCACGCTCCACTACGTCAGCGGCGAGCGCCTGTTCGCGAAGCGTCCGGGCACGGCGCCGCAGCCGTTGCCGTTCGTCGCCGACGCCATCCGCAACTACGCCGTGTCGGCCGACGAAACGCGCGTGCTGTTCCACGGCCGCTACGGCGGCGGCGCGGACGAAACGCTCTGGTGGCTGCGCCGCGACGGCAGTACCGCGCGCACGATCGCCGGCCTCGCCGACTATCCGCTCGACGCCGACGCGCGCATGCACCTGCGCGACGACGCGCGCTATGCCGCGCTCGCGACGAACGACGGCCGCCTCGTCATCCTCGATCTCGACGCGGCGCGCGTGCAGGGTGCGATCGCGGCCGATGCGCACATCTGGCCGCGCTGGTCGCCCGACGGACGCCTCGCCTTCACGCGCAGCGACACGGGCGTGCCGATGCTGTGGCGCTACGACGTGGTCACGCGCGCGGCGGATCCATGGTTCGCGCTGCGCGCGTCGGCGCAGGCGTTCGTCTTCGCGCCCGACCGCAGCGAGATCGCGGTGCTCGGCAACGACCGCATCGAAGGCCGCAGCGCGCTCGACGGCAGCCTGCGCTTCGACGCGCCGGCACCCGTCGGCGGCACGAACATGGCTACGTTCGGCTGGAGCGCGACCGGCAGCATCGTCGTGATCGGCGGGAACGATCTGGGCTTCGCACGGGCGTATGCGCTGCGGCCGCCCGGCGCGTTCTGCGCCGGACCCGCGGCCCTGCGCGCCGGCGCCAACCTGCTCGCGGCGACCGCGACCGATGCCGGCGGCAACCGCAGCGGCCTGTCGCCGACGCTGACGCTCACGCTCGACGGAGCGGCGCTGCCGGATCTCGCGGTGACGGGCGAGGACCTGTTCTTCGTTCCCGCCGCGCCGGCGCCGGGCCAGGCCGCGACCGCGCTCGCGACGGTGCGCAACCGCGGCACGAGCGCCGTGGCCGCCGTCGTCGTCGACGCGACCCTGCGCGCGCCCGACGGCGGCAGTCGCGCGCTCGCCGTACCGGCACCGTTCGCCCTCGCCCCCGGCCAGGCGCGATCGCTGAGCCTCGACCTCGGCGTGCTCGGCCAGGCCGGCCCCTATCGCCTGCGCATCGGCGTCGATCCAGGCGCCGCAGTCGCCGAGTCGGACGAATTCAACAACGTCGCCGAAGCGCAGCTCGCGGTCACCGGCGGCGCCGATCCGCTGCTCGACGTCGCCGTCGCCGACACGCCGCTCGCGCCGGACGCGACCCTGGCCGCGGCGATCCGCGTGACCAATCCGGGCGCCGCGTTCAGCGGCCGCCTGCGCGCCGAGATCCTCGCCGCCGACGGCTCGCGCGTCGCCGACCTCGGCGACGGCGCGATCGCCGACCTCGCCGCCGGGCAGTCGTTCACGCGCGACGTGGCGTGGAACAGTGCCGGCGTGCTCGCCGGCGACTACCGCCTGCGCGCGCGCCTGTCGCGCGCCGACGGCACGCTCGTCGCCGAGCGCAGCGGCGCGTTCGCGATCGATGCGCTGCGCCGCATCGACCTCGCGATCGCACCGACACCGGCGCAGCAGAGCAGCGGCCTTCCGGTCGAGATCGAAAGCCGCCTGCAGTTCGGCGCCGGCAACGCGCTGCTCGCCGGCGCGAGTCTGCGCGCGTCGGTGCATGCGGCCTCGGGCGCCGAACGCTGGAGCGCGACCCAGATGCTGGGCACGCTCGCGCCCGGGTATCACTTGCGCAAGGTGGATTCGTGGACGACGCAGGGCGTCGCGTCCGGCGTCTACACGCTGCGCCTGCGCCTGAGCGCGCCGGGCTACGAGACGAACACCGAATCCAGCGTGCAGCTCGTCGAGCCGGGCGCCGCCGCGCGGCTGAGCGGCGCGCTCGCGTTCGCGCCGGGCGCGCGCCTCGTCGCCGGCCAGCCCGGCGAGCTGATCTACCGCGCCGACAACACCGGCGCCGCGCTCGCGAACCTGCAGCTGCGTCTGCGCGTGCTGCGCACGTCCACACTGGCGAGCGTGTTCGAGCGCGAGGAAACCGTCACGCTCGATGCGGGCGCGAGCCGCGAGCAGCGCGTCGCGCTCGCCGCACCGCCGCTCGCGTTGGAGTCCTACGTCGCGGTGCTCGACGCCCGCCTGCCCGGCGATGCCGCGGGCCAGTGGCGCGATCTCGCGCGACAGGGTTTTTCCGCGGTCGACGAACTGGCGCCGGTCATCGTGCTCGAATCGCCGGCGCCGCAGCCGCTGCAGCCCGCAGTCGTCGAACTGCGCGCGCGCATCGCGGATGCGCATTCCGACGTCGCCCAGGCGCAGGCGCGCATCGACGACGGCGAATGGCAGCCGCTCGCGCTCGATGCGAACGGCCGCTGGAGCCTGCACGCGAGCAATCTCGCCGACGGCGCGCATCACGTCGTGATCCGCGCGCGCGACGTCTGGGGCAACGAGGGCCGCAGCGACGCGGCACCGTTCGAGGTCGACGCGACGGCACCGTTCGTCGCGATCACCGGCATCGCCGACGGCGCGCTCACGAACCAGGTCGTCACGCCGGCGATCACGATCAGCGATGCGCACCTCGACGCGGCGCGGACCACCGTGCGGCTGAACGGTCAGCCCTACGTTCCGGACACGCCGGTCACGCAGGACGGCGCGCATACGATCGCGGTACAGGCGCGCGACACGGCCAGCAACGAGACCTTCGCGAGCCTGCATTTCACGCTCGACCGCACAGCACCGGCGCTCGCGATCGCGAGTCCGGCCGACGGCAGCACCGTGGCGCAGAGCGCCGTCGACGTCGCCGCGGACAGCGAAGCCGGCGCGCGCGTGACACTCGCGGCCGGCGCGTATCAGGCCGAGCGCCTCGCCGATGCGAACGGCCGCGCGCACTTCGCCGCGGTTCCGCTCGTCGAGGGGGACAACCGCATCGAGGCCGTCGCGATCGATACCGCCGGCAATGCGAGCGCCGCGCGCGCGATCAGCGTGCGGTTCGAAGCGAATGCAGCGCAGCCGCTGGTCGGCACCCTGCAGCCGGCGCAGGCCGAACTGCCGCACGGCGCGGCGCTGCAGATCGCCGTGCAGCTGCGCAATCCGGGCGCGATCGCGCTGGCCACGCAGTCGGTGCGCCTGCGCATCGCCGCATCCGACGGCACGCCGCTCGCGCAGCGCGACTACGCACGCGCGTTCGCCGGCGGCGAGACCTTCAGCGATACGC
>CAMLSI010000429.1 GCA_946482585.1 uncultured Lysobacteraceae bacterium | reverse complement strand
CGCGTACTGTCGGCCCGCATCACGAATGCAGGCGGACCGCTGCCCGACCGGATCTTCCGCAACGGTCTCCAGTGAGTGCCGGCGCGCGCGGCGCGCATCGGGCACGACATCGGTTTCGAGCGCCGCGCATGTAGCCCCGTCGGCACGGCGCGGCGACCGGGCGCCTGACCGCCCCCGCGACCGGCGCCCTCAGGCGGCCGACCATCCTGCCCTGTCACGCGGCTGTTGATGCATATCAAGAACGCGACCGGGCGGGCGAGGCACCTTTGAGTCCGCCCACTCCAGCCCTCGCGGAGACTGCATGCCCATCGCCGACTGCTTCCCCTCCGGCGCAGGCCACCTCAACGTCCTCGGGCTGACGCACGGCGCGCCCCTGCCGCAGCACGGCAAGACGCTCGCCCGCGTCCATCGCCGTCAGCTGAAGGCGCGGCAGTGAATCCGCCGGTAACCGAGGACTCAACCATGGCCCAACGAATTCTGATTGCCTGCTACTCCATGACCGGCCACACGCGGATGCTCGCCGGCGAAATCCGCGCAGCGTTCGGCACGGACGCCGACCTGGAACACATCGGCGAGCCTCGCCCGCGGCGAGGCTTCTCCGGCGTGCTGCGCATCTTGCTCGACGTGGCACTGCGTCGAGAGGCGCCGATTTCGCCCATCGAGCGCGACCCGGCCGGCTACGCACTGTTGATCCTGGGCGGCCCGATCTGGGCCGGACGTCTCGCGTCGCCCGTGCGCACCTATGCGCGCCGCCACGGTGGCGTCGTGCCGCGAGTCGCAGTCTTCTGCACCCAGGGCGGCGGGGGCGCGGACAGCGCCTTCGACGAGATCGGACAGCTTTGCGGACGCGCGCCGTGCGCGACGCTGGCGGTGGACGCGCGTCACCTCGACGCCGACGCCCACCGCGACGCGCTCGCGCACTTCGCGGCGAAGGCGCGCGCGGCCTTGCCGTAGGCGCCCCGAATGCGCGGGATTGACGGATCGCGCCCCGAGTGGGTGCGCACCGCCGCCCGCCCTGGGCCGAAGAGGAACGGCGTCATCGTTTTCTCACGGAACTCGCCCGCCCACGACAACGGTGCGGGAAAACGTCCTGCTCGACGACACACCGGCGTCACCGACGCGAAAAGGAGGTATGCCTTGCCGCTTTCCGCCGCTCTGGCTTCACAGGACGTATTCCGCGCCCGCGCACTGACCAAGACCTATCGCTTCAGCGAGGAGGTCGAGGTTCACGCGCTGCGCGGCGTCGACCTCACGCTGCGCCGTGGCGAATTTGTCGTGTTGCTCGGCCCGTCCGGCAGCGGCAAGTCCACGCTGCTCAATATCCTCGGTGGACTGGACGTGCCCACGAACGGAGAGGTGTGGTATTGCGATCACCGACTCCACGGGGCCAGCGAGCGCGAGCTGACCCGCTTCCGGCGCGAGCATGTCGGCTTCGTGTTCCAGTTCTACAACCTGTTGCCCAGCCTGACCGCGCTGGAGAACGTCGCGCTCGTCGCCGAGATCGCCGACGCGCCCATGCCGGCCGAAGAAGCGCTGGCGCTCGTCGGTCTCGAGCGGCGGCAGGACCACTTCCCGGCACAGCTTTCCGGCGGCGAACAGCAACGCGTCGCTATCGCCCGCGCAATCGCCAAGCGTCCGGACGTACTGCTCTGCGACGAGCCTACCGGCGCACTCGACGCCGCCACTGGCGTACGAGTGCTCGACGCGCTCGACAAGATCAATCGCGAGCTCGGCACGACCACACTGGTGATCACTCACAACGCCGACATCGCGCGCATGGCCGATCGCATACTTCATCTCGGCGACGGCCGCATCGTGCGCGAAGCCCGCAACGCGACCCGCGCGACCGCGCTGGAGCTGAGCTGGTGAGCATGCTCGCGCGCAAGGGCTGGCGCGATCTCTGGCATCTGCGCGGCCAGGTGGTCGCGGTCGCCCTGGTCGCGGCGGTCGGCGTGGCCAACCTTGTAATGTCGCAGGCCACGCTGGAATCGCTGGAAGACAGCCGCGCGCGCTACTACCGCGAATACGCCTTTGCCGATGTCTTCGCCAGCCTCGTGCGGGCGCCGGAGCAGGTCGCGCAGCGGCTGCGCGAAATTCCCGGCGTCGCCGCCGCGGACACCCGGATCGTCGCCTTCGGGCGCGCCGAGGTCGCCGGCTTCGGCGACCCGATCCGCGTGCAGGCACTCAGCGCGCCGGAGCCCGGCGTCCGGCGCCTGAACCGGCTACACCTGCGCAGCGGCCGCGCGCCGGAAGCGGACGAACGCGACACGCTCGTCGTGAGCGATGCCTTCGCCGAGGCGCACGACCTGCGCCCAGGGGACTCGCTGACGCTGGTGCTGCACGGCCGCCGGCAAGTGTTCCGCATCGTGGGTGTGGGCGGGTCTCCGGAGTTCGTCGCGCAGTTGCCGCCGCAGGCGGTGTTTCCCGACGCCCGGCGGTTCGCCATTGCGTGGCTGCCACGACCGGCGTTGGAAGCGGCCATCGATCTGCGCGGCGCGTTCAACGACATCGCCGTAGCCTTGCAGCCCGGCGCCCGCCCGCAAGCGGTGCTCGCCGCCCTGGACGACGTGCTCGCGCGCTACGGCGGCAGCGGCGCCGTCGGCCGCGAGGACCAGCGCTCGCACCGCTACCTGGATGAGGAATTCCGCCAGCTGCGCACCATGGCACGCCTGTTCCCCGCCGTCTTTCTCGGTGTTTCGGCGTTCGTGCTCTACGTCGTGCTCGGCCGGCTCGTCGACGGGCAGCGCGAGCAGATCGGCACGCTGAAAGCTTTCGGCTACGGCAGCGCTCAGATCTGGCGCCACTACGCCACGCTCGCCGCCATCATCGGCTGCGTCGGCGCTGCCCTCGGCGTCGTGCTGGGCGCGCGCCTGGGCAGCCTGCTCGCCGACCTCTACCGCGAGTTCTACCGTCTGCCGTTCCTCGATTTCACGGTGTCCGCCGGAACCGCGGGACTCGCCTTCGGCGTGAGTATCGGCAGCGCGCTGCTCGGCGCGGCACTACCGGTACTGCGCGCCGCGCGGCTGCCGCCCGCCGAAGCGATGCGCCCCGACCTGCCCCGCCACCAGTCGCTGCGGCGTGTCGCGCGCATGCGCGGCGTGCGCCGTCTCAGTCAGGCGCATCGGCTGATCGCGCGCAATCTGCTGAGAAGCCCGCTGCGCACCGTGCTGACCTGGACCGGTCTGGGCCTGGGCACTGCGGTGATGATGATGGGACGTTTCCAGAACGATGCGCTCGACCACATGATCGAGAGCCAGTTCGAGCGCGCCGAGCGTCATGATCTCGCGATTGCGTTCGCCGAACCGGTGTCGCCGCGCTCGCTCCACGAGCTTGCCGCGCTGCCCGGCGTGCAGGCGGTCGAGGCGCAGCGCGCGATATCCGTGCGCGTGAGCTACCGCGCCGCAGAGCATCGCACCGTACTGATCGGCCTGGCGCCGCAGGCGCAACTGCGCCGGGCACTGGACGAGCGCGGCGCGCCAATCCGGCCGCCGCCGCAGGGTGTACTGCTGACCGACTATCTCGCCCACATGCTCGGCGCACGGCTCGGCGATCCCATCGAGCTGGAAACGCTGCAAGGTCGGCGACGCACGCTGCACCTGCCACTCGCGGGGCTCGTCAGCGAACCGTTCGGCGTACAGGCGTATCTGCCGATCTCGTCCCTGGACCGCCTGCTCGGCGAGGGCGAGCGCGTCTCCGCGGCAGTGCTGACTGCCGATGCGCAGGCGCTGCCGCGACTGCTGGCCGAGTTCGACCGGCGTCCCAGCGTCGCCTCGATCGACCAGCGCCGTACCGGCATCCGCAATTTCTACGAAAGCATGGCCCGGACGATATTGACCTTCACCCTGATCGCGACGCTGTTCGGCGCCGTCATCACGGCCGGCGTCGTCTACAGCAGCGCCCGTGTCGCGCTGGCCGAGCGCTCGCGCGACCTGGCCAGCCTGCGCGTGCTCGGCTTCACCCAAGCCGAAGTCGGCTACCTGCTGATCGGCGAACTCGCGCTGCTGACGGTTCTCGCCCTGCCGCTCGGATTCGCGCTCGGCAACGGCCTGATCGCCCTGCTCGTGTTCGCCTATGACTCGGACCTGTTTCGCCTGCCGCACTACGTGAGCCCGTCCACCTACGGCATTGCCGGCGTGACCACACTCGCGACGGCGCTGGCGAGCGCCACCCTGATCGGCCGGCGCATCGCCCGTCTCGATCTGATCGGTGTGCTGAAGGCGCGTGACTGAGGACTGCCGCATGACCGATTCCGCCGGAACCAGGATACGTTCGCTTGCCAATAGGCTGCGTCGCCGGCCGTTGTATCTGCTGTTCGCGGCCGCGCTGGCGGCGATCGCGGTTGGCGGCTTCTGGCCGCGCGCGCTGCCGGTGGAAACGGCGCGCGTCGACCGCGGCCCGCTGACCGTGAGCTTCACTGAAGAGGGCCGCACCCGGCTGCAGCAACGCTATCAGATCAGCGCGCGCTCATGAGCGCGGTGGCGAGGCCGAGCAGGTTG
>CAMLSI010000428.1 GCA_946482585.1 uncultured Lysobacteraceae bacterium | reverse complement strand
GACGAGGTCGAGGTCGCCTGCCAGCCGCTCGCCTTCCGTCTGCTCGTGATGCTCTGCGAGGCGCGCGGCACGCTGGTGCCGCGTGCCACCCTGTTCGACCGGCTCTGGCCCGGCGGTCAGGACATCGGCGATACCGCACTGACGCAATTGATCTGGCGCCTGCGCGGCGCGCTGGGCCAGGCCGCCGATGCGATCAAGACGGTGCGCCGCGGCGGCATCCGCCTCGACGCCGACCTGCGTGTCGAGCGCGCCGAACCCTTCGCGGTCGCGCCGCCGACGGACGCGGCCGTATCGGCGCAAGTGGCCGATATGCCGCCGGCGGTCGCGCCATCGCCGCGGCGGCGCAGGCTCGCACTGATCGCCGTGCTCGCCGTCGCGATCGGCGCGATCCTGCTCGGCGCCGTCCTGCGCGATCCCTCGGTCGGCACCGAATACGAATTGCGCGCGAGCGACCTCGACGCGAGCCGCGGCGACACCGCCGGGCTGCTGCGCCTGGCCTTCGCCGCCGAACACGCCGCCGACCGTGGCCGCGCGCGCGAACTGCTGCTGCAAGTCGCCGAGCTCGACACGCGGTCGCCCGTCGCACCGGCGCTGCTCGCCATGCATTCCTATGGCAATCCGGACGAACTCGAACGCTGGGCGGCGCTCGCGCGCTCACGCGTGCGCGAACAGACACCGGCCTACACGCGGCTGCTGGTGGAGCTGGCTCATCACCTGCGCGAGAACGGCGAGCGCGCGCGCCAGCTGCAGGACGCGATGCTCGACCTGCGTCCGAACGCCTGGCGCCTGCATCACGCGCTGGCCCATCATCACATGGCGCGGCGCGCCTTCGGCAAGGCGCTGACCGCGTACCGGCGCGTGCCGCTGGATGCGCTCGGCCCCGGCATCGTGGTCTACGTGCTCGGCGACCGTGCGAGCCTCGGCGACGTCGACGCGGTCGAAGCGGAACTGGCGGCGGGACGGCTGCGCGACACCCCCATGCTCGACGCCTATGTGCGGGCGCGCCTGGCTTACACGCGCGGTCGCTGGGACGAGACGATCGCGACGGCGGACCGCGCGCTCGCGCTGGCCGACGGCGCGCGCGCCTACGACAACGCGGCCAAGATGACCGAACTCGCGGCGCTGGCCGCATACGCCAACGGCAGCGCCGACACGGGCGAACGTTTCGCGCGCCTGCTGTCGCGCTGCACCGAGACGCAGCTGATCTGCCGCGCGCGCGCGCTCGGCTTTCTCGCCGCGATCGCGGCGCAGGCCGGCGAACGCGAACTCGCGCAGCGCTATCTCGCCGAAGCGTTCGACGCAGCCAAGCACGGCTGGGAACAGGCGGCCCTGCAGATCGCCGCGCTGCAATTCGGTATCGCCTCGCCGCGCAGCACCGAAGACGTCGCCGCCGGGCTGGGCCGCGAACCCGACTATGCCGGCAATGCGGAACTGCTGCGCGCCTGGCAATCCCTGGCCGACGGCGATCATGCCGCAGCGCTGCGGCGGCTCGAACGCGCGCGTGTCGAAGGTGTCATGGACACGTATTTCGCCGAATACGCTCTGCTGCTCGGCGCGCGTCTCGGCGAGAAGGCAACGACCTGTCGCGTCGATCCGCCGTTTCCGAACGGACTGCGGCTCAGCGCCTGCGTCGAACTCGGGCGTCTCGCGACGCGCTAAAACGTCGCAGGGCGCGCGACGCGACTACCAGGGCTTCCACCACGGCTTCCTGCCGCTGCGATAGACGAACGCTGGCGCCGTACGGACTTTGTCGTCGATGCGCAGCGTCGCTTCGACGCGATCCAGCAGACTGCGCGCGCGCGACAGCGCGTGGTCGGGGAAGCGCGCGTCGTGCGCGCGTGCGTCGGACAGATTCCAGAGCAGCGCGTGCCGCGCGGGGTCGCCGTAGGGATCGCGCGCCCAGCCGAGCATGTCGCCATGCTCCGACGGCGTGACTTCGCCGCTCGCCAGCGCGTGATTGAGGATCACCGATTCGCGCATGCCGGTCGTGCCGCGCTCGACGCAATGCACCTTGACGACGAAGCAGTAGTGTCGGAACGGCAGGATCAGCGAGGCGAGATAGCTCATGCCGGTCGGCTGCTGCGGCAGCTTGAACACGACACGGATCGCAGCGCAACCGGCGATGCGCAAGGTGTCCGCCTCGACGAGTCCGAAGCCGTCGGCAGCGGCGCGCTCGCGATAGAAGCGTCGCACCGCGGCGATATCGGTCAGGTCGGCCGCGATCTCGGGAGGGCCGTCGACGAAATGAACGCCGATGGTGTCGCCAGTCGCCGTCGTCCACTCGCGCAGTGCGCTGCCCGTGTTGGTCATGCGCAGACCACGGATATCGAACCGCAGCGATTCGGCCGACGTCAGGTTCATGCGCAGCCGCCCCCGACGGCGTGACGCGACGACGCCCGCACGACTCGCCGGTGACCCGCGTGCCATCCGATCGGCTTCAGCATCGGAGTGCCTGCTGCATGCTCGCGACGCCGGTTCCCTGGAATCACCGTTACTACCCTATCGTGCGGACCGACGCATTTTTGCAGTTCAGCCGGCACGAGGACAACGTGGCGCCGGGCTGCCCCGCGTGCTAGGCATACGCCGAGGGCAGTGGAGCGCCGACGGCCGACGAGCGGATCGGCATCGCGCCGACCGGTATCGTCCCGGCCGGCGCGCATGGCAGGCGCGACGGGCGCGCCCGCCATGCGGCGTGGTTCAGGTCTGCGGATCGCCGCTCTCGCGCAGCTCACACTCGATGTAGTCGCGTCCCGCGTCGATCGCCCGTTCCTGCGCGTAGGCGCACAACGTCACGTTGCCGCTGCCGCAGATATAGTTGGCCGTGTCGACGGCCAGCTCGAACTCGTAGAGCTCGGCCGCGCAACCGCCCGCCTCGGCACGAGGGGCCAGCGACAGCGACGCGATTGCAGCCAGGGTCAACGAGAACGACATCGCAAGCGTCTTCATGAATAGTCCCTTTCGTCAGATGTGGAAACACGGTGCCGTTCGCTGCCGGCGCCGGTGACGCCGTCCCCGGGGGACGAGCGCCGGCTTCGCGTCCGCACGCGAGCCATTCCTGCAACGCGAGCGCGCATCCGATGCGCCGCGCAGACCTGCCGCAACCAGGCGTGGTCGTCATCGGCGCCGTGCAACGACGGCATGGAAAGTCTCGGCGCACGCCGTCGCAGGGACCGATACGGCGCGCCGCCGCATCGCGCATCTGCATGACGGCCGCGATCTGAGGCACGCTATGCGCCGGCCCACCGCCTCTGGGATTCCCGCGTGAACCTCGAACGCCAACGCGAACTGCTGGACTTCGCCCTGACTCTCGCCGCCGCTGCGCAGGCCGAGATCCTGCCCCACTACCAGCGTTGCGCCGTCGACCTCAAGGCCGACGGCAGCGAAGTGACCCTGGCCGACCGCGCCGCCGAACGGGCGATACGCGACGCGATCGCCGAGCGTTATCCCGACCATGCCGTGCTCGGCGAAGAATTCGGCGGCGAGCGCGACGCGGCGCAACAGTGGATCGTCGATCCGCTCGACGGCACGAGCGCGTTCGCACTCGGCCTGCCGTTGTTCGGCACCCTGATCGCCTATGCCGAACACGGCGAACCGCTGCTCGGCGTGATCCACTTTCCCGTACTCGGCGAGACCGTCTATGCGGCACGCGGCCTCGGCTGCTGGTTCCGCAATCGCGACGGCGAAACCGTGCAGAGCCGTGTGCGCGCGCCGGCGCCGCTGTCCGGTGCGATGGTCTCGGCCTCCGGCATGCATGCGAGCGACATACAGCCCGAACGCGACGGCCGCGCCTATGCACTGACCGCGCTGATCCGCCGCGCGAAGAAGTTCCGCGTCTGCGGCGACTGCCTGCAACACGCGCTGGTCTGCCGCGGCAGCCTGCACGTCGCGATCGACACCGTCATGCAGCCCTGGGACATCGCCGCCCTCGTGCCCTGCATCGAGGAAGCCGGCGGCGTCGTCAGCGCGATCGACGGAAAACGCGAAGGCGTGGTGTTCGGCGGCAGTCTCGTGGCCGCGAGCGATCGCGCCCTGCTCGACGAAGTGCTGGATGTGCTGAACGAGCGCCGGGGAGCCACGGAGGAACGGATCGAATGAATCTCGACGGCCGTTCCGCCTGCCCGTCGTCCGGTGCCGCGCGTTCTCGATCCATCGAGGGTTCCGTCCCATGACCATCGAACCGGAATGCGACGAAGCGAGTACCGACCTCTGGGAACGCATCGCCTCCAGCTTCGATGCCCAGGGCCTGATGGCCACGCTGGGAGCGCGACTCGCGCTCGTCTCCGATGGCGAAGTCCACATCGCGCTGCCTTTCTCGGACAAGCTCTCCCAGCAGCATGGCTACGTCCATGCAGGCGCGATCGCCAGCATCGTGGACAGCGCCTGCGGCTATGCGGCACTGACCAAGTCGCCCGCGGACGCCGACGTCGTCTCCGCGGAATTCAAGATCAATCTGCTGCGGCCGACGATCGGCGAGCGCTTCCTCGCGATCGGAAAAGTAC
>CAMLSI010000427.1 GCA_946482585.1 uncultured Lysobacteraceae bacterium | reverse complement strand
CGCCCATCTGGCCGAGCAGCTCCATCGTCGTGGTCACGTCGTGCAGATGCGGCACATTGCCGATGCTGACGGGACCGTCCGCGAGCAAGGTCGCGGCCAGAATCGGCAGTACCGCGTTCTTGGCGCCGGAAATCCACACGTCGCCCTGCAGCGGCTCACCGCCGGAAATTACGATCTTGGCCATCTCTCACTCGGTAACGGGAAATCGACATCGCGGGGCGCAGACTGGGTCAGCGGATCGCGCCGGTTTGGGGGAAGCAGGGCCCGCCGCCGTCGAATCCGGCATGGGGAACCGCAGTTACTGCTTTCCCGCCTCTTCAGGTGTCACGGTCTTGAGAGCCAGCGCATGGATGGCGCCACCCATCAAATCGCCGAGCGTCGCATAAACCAGGCGGTGCCGCGCGAGCGGCAGCTTGCCGCGGAACGCATCGGCGGTCACGACGGCTTCGAAATGCACGCCGTCGGCACCGCTGACCTCGGCCGTGGCGCCGGGCAGTCCTTGCTCGATCAGATTCTTGATGGTCTGGCTGTCCATATGGGGCGCGATCCGTGGCGGATTCAGGGCAGCGACGGATCGCCGCGACGAAATGCAGGTCTGTTCCGTCCCTGCGACGGGGACGACTAACCGGCTACACTATGGGGACGCGCATGTTACCGAAAATCCGCTGGCGCCAAAACGTTGCCTTCGAGCGCCCTGTTTCCCTGCTGCACCCAGCCCTGCTCATGAATGCCCAGATCCTGCCGCTGATTTCCGCCTCCACGAACCATCCACCGCTGAATCAGGCGTCCCTGGTGCAAAGTGCGCTCCAGGTGGTCGAAACCGAAGCCCGGGCCATCGACCTGCTCAAATCCCGTATCGACGACAACTTCCTGCGCGCCTGCCAGCTCATGTTCGACTGCGCCGGCCGTGTCGTCGTGTCCGGCATGGGCAAGTCCGGGCACATCGCGCGGAAGATCGCAGCCACGCTGGCTTCGACCGGTACGCCGGCGTTCTTCGTGCATCCGGGCGAGGCGAGCCACGGCGACCTCGGCATGATCACGCAGAAGGATGTCGTGCTCGCGCTGTCGAACTCCGGCGAGACGGACGAGCTCCTCACCATCCTGCCGCTGATCCGACGCCAGGGCATTCCGCTGATCGCGATGAGCGGCAACGACGGTTCCTCGCTCGCGCGACTGGCCGACGTCCATCTCGACGTCAGCGTCCCGGCCGAAGCCTGTCCGCTCGGCCTCGCGCCGACCGCGAGCACGACGGCCGCGCTCGTCATGGGCGACGCGCTCGCCGTCGCGCTGCTCGAAGCGCGCGGATTCACCGCCGACGATTTTGCACGCTCGCACCCGGCCGGCTCGCTCGGCCGCCGCCTGCTGCTGCACATCAGCGACGTGATGCACACGGGCGAGCAGGTACCGAAGGTCGGCGTCGACTCGAGCCTGTCTGAAGCGCTCGTCGAAATGTCGCGCAAGGGACTCGGCATGACCGCCGTCGTCGATGCGGAAGACACGCTGCTCGGCGTGTTCACCGACGGCGACCTGCGCCGCGCGCTCGATGACGATGCGATCGACCTGCGCACGACGCCGCTCGCCCGGCTGATGACGACCAAGGCGAAGACCATCACGCCGGACAAGCTCGCGATCGAGGCCGCACGCCTCATGGAAGATTTCACGATCCACGCGCTGCTCGTCGTCGACGAACACAAGAAACTCGTCGGCGCACTGAACATTCACGACCTGCTCCGCGCCCGCGTAGTCTGAACGCGAGCCGATGACCGACGCGGCCGGCATGGACGGCCGCCCGGCCGATACCGCAGCATCGCCGGATCGGCGGCGCGAAACCGCCGCCGCCCCCCTTCTTTCCCTGCACGCCGAAGCCGCATGCCCGATTCGTTGCCTTCCGATCTCCGTGAGCGCGCCGCCGGCGTGCGGCTGGCCGTATTCGACGTCGACGGGGTCCTGACCGACGGGCGTCTCTGGTATTCGGAAGACCGGCGCGAACTCAAGGCCTTCCACGTACATGACGGCCTCGGCCTCAAGCGCCTGCTCGCGAACGGCATCGAAGTCGGCGTCATCACCGCGCGCATGAGCCATCTCGTCACCGAGCGCATGGCCGAACTCGGCGTCGCTCACGTGTATCAGGGCCAGAAGGACAAGCTGGCCTGCCTGACCCAGCTCTGCGAGGCGCTGCAGTTGTCGCTGCAGCAGGTCTGCTATACCGGCGACGATGTTCCCGATCTGCGCGCGATGTCCCGCTGCGGCCTCGCGATCGCACCGGCCAACGCCGTACCGGCCGTTGCCGAACGCGCGCACTGGCGTACGCGCCGCAACGGCGGCGAAGGCGCGGTGCGCGAGGTCTGCGACCTGCTGCTCGGCGCGCGCGGACTCGCCGATGCCGAACTCGCGCAGTGGCTCTGATGCCCGAACGACGCATCAACCTCATCGTCGGACTGGCGCTGGCCGCGGCGATTACCTGGGCCGCGTTCTGGCTGTTCCGCACGCCCGAGAGCGAGCCCGCGTTCGTCGGTCCGCCGCGTTCGAACTACACCCTGGCCGATTTCGAACTTAATGCGCTCGACGAGACCGGCAAGCTCAGCTTCACGGTGACCGCGCCCGCGCTCGCGCGCCGCAACGACGACGGTTCGCTCTGGGTCGATACGCCGAACTTCCTGATCGCCGCGAAGACCGGCGCGCCGTGGAAAGGCAAGTCGCAGTCGGCGTTCGTCAACAAGGACGGCACGCACCTGCTGCTCGCCGGTCCGGTCGACATGCAGCGCGACGCGACCGAGGAAGCCGGCGCGGCGCGCGTGGAAACGCGCGACATGGACGCCTACCCGAAGGAAAACCGTCTGCAGACGGCCGCCGTCGCCACGATCACGCAACCGGGCTCTATACTGCGCGGCACCGGCATGAAGGCCGACCTCAACACGCACCAACTGGAGTTGCTCGCCGATGTCCACGCTTCGTTCGCGCGCCAGCGCAAGCCTTAGTCTTGTCGCGTTGATCGCACTGGCGGCACCGGCCGCGCACGCGCTGAAGTCCGATCGCGAACAGCCGCTCGAAGTCGCCGCTAACCACTTCGCGACGAACCAGAACAAGCACCTGACCATACTGACCGGCGGCGTGAAGCTCACGCGCGGCACGATGAAGGGCGAATCCGACAAGGGCACGGTCTATCAGGACGACGACGACGAGATCAATCGCGTCGTGCTCGAAGGCAAGCCGGCGCGGATGCAGCAGCAGCTCGACGGCGGCGGACTCATGCGCGCGACGGCGGCGAACATCGACTACGACACCGAGAAGGCGAC
Source organism: uncultured Lysobacteraceae bacterium (assembly GCA_946482585.1). The sequence continues at coordinate 1,221 of CAMLSI010000427.1, read as the reverse complement.
CGCGATCCTGACCGGCAATGCCGTCGTGATCCAGGAAGGGCGCGGCGAATTCCGCGGCGAGCGCATCGTCTACAACACCGAGACCGGCGAGCTGACCGGCGAAGGCGCTCCGGGTGGCGGCATCACGATGAAGATGCAGCCGAAGGCGAAGTCCGAGACCAAGCCCGCGGACAAGGACAAGCAGAAGTAATGCTGAGCGCGACCGGGCTGAAGAAGCGCTACAAACAGCGTGAGGTCGTGCGCGACTTCTCGTGTCGCGTCGACCAGGGCGAAGTCGTCGGCCTGCTCGGACCGAACGGTGCGGGCAAGACGACCTGCTTCTACATGATCGTCGGCCTGGTCGGCGCCGATGCCGGCAGCATCCGCCTCGACGACGTCGACATCACTGCGCAGCCGATGCATGCGCGCGCGAAGCTCGGCGTCGGCTACCTGCCGCAGGAAGCGTCGGTGTTCCGTCGCCTCAGCGTCGCCGACAACATTCTCGCGATCCTCGAACTGCGCCCGAAACTCGACGCCTCGGCGCGCGCCGCCGAACTCGAGAAGCTGCTCGACGAACTGCAGATCGGCCACATCGCGCAGCAGAAAGGCGCCAGCCTGTCCGGCGGCGAACGCCGCCGCGTCGAGATCGCGCGCGCGCTCGCGGCGGAACCGCGCTTCATGCTGCTCGACGAACCGTTCGCGGGCGTGGATCCGATCTCCGTCGGCGAGATCCAGCGCATCGTGCGCCATCTGAAAGAGCGCGGCATCGGCGTGCTGATCACCGACCACAACGTGCGCGAGACGCTCGGCATCTGCGATCGCGCCTACATCCTCAGCGAAGGCCGCGTGCTCGCCAAGGGCGCGCCCGCGACGATACTCGCGAACGAGCAAGTGCGCGAAGTCTATCTCGGCAAGGAATTCCGCATGTGACGCGGCGCCGAATCCACAGCGCCACAGATACACATTAAGACAAGTTTCGTGCGCCTTGCGCGCGACGTTGCGGCGCACAGGCGTCGAATTTCCCGGATCCTCTCCCAATCCGGCGCCGCGCGCAAGTCGCGCGACGACATGTCCGCTGCGGTTCCCGCCAGCCGTTTTCCGCATTAGGATGGCGTCACGGGCCTTTCGCACCGTCGGCGGTATTCCTGCGAAACGCTCAGTAATGGGACCACTGATGAAGCCTGCGTTAAATCTCCGCCTGCACCAGCAACTGGCGTTGACGCCGCAACTGCAACAGGCCAT
>CAMLSI010000426.1 GCA_946482585.1 uncultured Lysobacteraceae bacterium | reverse complement strand
TGGCCTATGTCGTCGGCGACGAGGCGGCGGAACTCGACGTGTCCGCGCTGCAGCGGCGACTCGCGCTGCGGCTCGCGCCGCAGATGCTGCCGGCTGCGATCGTCGTGCTCGCGCAGTTGCCGCTCACCGCCAACGGCAAGCTCGACCGCCGCGCCTTGCCGTCGCCGGCGCACGTCGCCGATGCAACGGCGTGGACGGCGCCCCGGGGTGCGCTCGAAATCCGTCTGGCCAGCATCTGGCAGCGGCTGCTGCATCGCGATCGCGTGGGTCGCGACGACCAGTTCTTCGAACTCGGCGGGCATTCCCTGCTGGCGGTGCAGCTCGTCTCGGCGCTGCGCAAGGAACTCGGTATCGACGTGGCCATCCGCAGCGTGTTCGAGCACCCGCGGTTGCACGAACTCGCCGGGGCGATCGCGGATGCGGAGCCGTCGCGCTTCGGCGAGATCGCCGTCGCCGACCGTGCCGCGCCGCTGCAGCTGTCCTGGTCGCAGCAGCGCCTCTGGCTGCTCGATCGCCTCGACGAGGACGCCGAATCGCCGTATCACGTCTGCGCCGGACTGCGCCTGCGCGGCGTGCTCGACGTCGATGCGCTGCGCGCCGCGTTCGAGCGCGTCGTGCAGCGCCACGAAGTGCTGCGCACCAGTTTCGGCATCGAGCACGGCCAGCCAGTGCAACGCATCGCGCCGGCCGGCGACGCGTTCGCATTCGATACGATCGATCTGCGCGCACTGCCGGCGCCGGAGCGGGAAGCCGCACTCGATGCGCGGGCGCGGCACCTGATGCGTGCGCGCTTCGATCTGGCGCGCGGTCCGCTGTTGCGCGTCGGCATGGTCCGGCTCACGCAGACCGAACACGTGCTGTTGCTGGCGCAGCACCATATCGTGTCCGACGGCTGGTCGCTCGGCGTGCTCGTGCGCGAGATCACGACGCTGTACGCCGCGTTCCGTGCCGGCGACGCCGACCCGCTGCCGCCGCTCGCGATCCAGTACGCCGACTATGCCGCCTGGCAGCGCAGCTGGCTTCAGGGCGCGGCGCTGCAGCGCCAGGCCGACTATTGGCGCACCGAGCTCGCCGACGCGCCGGCACTGCTGGAATTGCCGACCGACCGGCCGCGGCCGGAGCGCCGCGATGCCGTCGGCGGCAGCGTCGCGATCCAGATCGATGCGACGCTGACCGGCGGCCTGCGCGCGCTCGCGCAGCGCCACGACGCGACGTTGTTCATGACGCTCGTGGCCGGCTGGAGCGTGCTGATGGCGCGGCTCAGCGGGCAGTCCGACGTCGTGGTCGGCATGCCGGTCGCGAACCGGCAACGCAGCGAGAGCGAAGCGCTGATCGGCTTCTTCGTGAACACGCTCGCGCTGCGTGTGCGCGTGACACCGGACCTCAGCCTCGCCGCGCTGCTGCAGCAGGTGCGCGCCACGACGCTGGGTGCGTTCGCACACCAGGATCTGCCGTTCGAACAGGTCGTCGAGATCGTGCGGCCTTCGCGCAATCTGCAGCACAATCCCATTTTTCAGGTGATGTTCGGTCTCGACAACACGCCGCCGCCGACGGCCGCGACGCTGCCTGGAATCGAGGTCGAAGCCTACGCGCTGCCGCATCAGACCACGCCGTTCGACCTCGCCGTGTCGCTGCGCGAGGAGGGCGGCGGCGTGCGCGGCGCGATCGAGTACGCGAGCCAGCTGTTCGACGCGGACACGGTCGCGCGCTTCGCCGATGCGTTCCGCACGCTGCTCGCCGCCATGACGCGACCCGAACCGGCGAGCGTTGACCGGCTCGCGCTGCTCGACGCCGCTCAATGCCGGCAACTGCACGACTGGTCCAACCCCGCGGCGGCCGCGGCGGCGGGACGCACCAGCCTGGCTGCGGCGTTCCGCGCGCAGGCACGCGAACGCGCCGGCGCCATCGCCGTGATCGACGGCCCGCGCCGCATCACCTACGGCGAGCTCGACGCCGCCGCGGCTCGCGTCGCCGCGGCACTGCGCGCGCACGGCGTCGCGCGCGGCGACCGCGTCGCCATCCTGGCCGAGCGCAGCGCGGCGATGATCGCGGGACAGCTGGGCATCCTGCGCGCGGGCGCCGCCTACGTACCGCTGGACCCGGCCTATCCGGCGCCGCGCGTCGTGGCGATGCTGGCCGACTGCGCACCGGCCGTCGTGCTCGTGCCGCAGGACGATACGACCCTGCCGGCGCTGAACATGCCGGTGCTGTCGATCGACCGGGTCGCCTGGAGCGGCGACATCGCCGATGCGGACAGCGACGCCGATGCGCCGGCCCCGGACGATCTCGCTTATCTGATCTATACCTCGGGTTCCACCGGCGCGCCGAAGGGCGTCATGCTCGAACACCGCAACGTGCTGCCGCTCGTCGTCGGCAACCACTATGCCGCGGTCGGCCCGGGCGACTGCGTCGCCTATTGCGCGAGCCCGGCGTTCGACGCGGCAGCCTGGGAAACGTGGTTCGCCCTGCTCAACGGTGCCAGCCTGCTCGTGGTGCCGCAGGCGGTCCTGCTCGATCCGCCCGCGTGCGCGCGCTGGCTCGCCGACAACGACGTCAGCGTGCTGCATCTGACCGTCGGATTGCTCAACCAGTACGCCGCCGCCTGTCCGGAAATCTTCCCGCGACTGCGCTGTCTGCTGTTCGGCGGCGAGCAGGCGGACGCCCAGGTCGTGCGCCGGCTCATGCAGTCGCATGCGCCGCGCCATTGGGTACATTGCTACGGACCTACCGAGTGCACGACGTTCGCGACCACCGATCCGGTGCGCGAGCCCGGCGGCGGGCGGCGTCTGCCGATCGGCAGACCGCTGGCGCACGCGAGCGTGCACATTCTCGATGCGGCCGGCACGCCGGTGCCGATCGGCGTCGCCGGCGAGATCCATATCGGCGGCGCCGCGGTCGGCCGCGGTTACTGGAATCAGCCGGCGCTGACCGCCGAGCGCTTCATCATCGACCGCTTCGCGGCGACCGACGATGCGCGGCTCTATCGCACCGGCGATCTCGGCCGCTGGCTGCCGGACGGCCGCATCGAATACCTCGGCCGCAACGACTTCCAGTTCAAGCTGCGCGGCTATCGCGTCGAGCCCGCGGAAATCGAGGTGGCCGCGCTCGCCACGGGCGTGCTGCGCGAGGCGCTCGCGATCGGCTGCCGCGACGAACGCGGCGACATGCGCCTCGTGCTGTACGCCGTTCCGGACGGCAGCGGCGACGCACAGCCCGCGGCGCTGCGGCGCTCGCTCGCGGCGAGCCTGCCGGAGCACCTGGTTCCGTCGGCACTGGTGCTGCTCGACGCGTTTCCGCTGACGCCGCACGGAAAGATCGATCGCAACGCGCTGCCGCCGCCGGGATTCGAGCGCGCCGGCGCCGATCCTGTCCCGCCGCAGGGCGAGACGGAGACGGCGCTCGCGACGCTGTGGAGCGAACTGTTGCAACGGCCGCGCGTCGGGCGCGACGACCAGTTCTTCGAACTCGGCGGCCATTCGCTGCTCGTCATACATCTGATCGAGCGCCTGCGCGCGCTCGGCTACGCTGCCGAGGCACGCATGGTGTTCGCCGCACCGGTGCTCGCCGCACTCGCGCAACAGCTCGACGCGGCGCGCCAGTCGCGCGCGGCGCGCAAGGAGATCCGCCTGTGAACCTGACCGACCTGCTCGCCGATCTCGATGCGCGCGGCATCGCCTTGCGTGTCGACGGCGACGAACTCGTCGTCGATGCGCCCGAGGCGGCGATCGACGACACGCTGCTGCAGCGCCTGCGCGCCGGCAAGGACGCGCTGCTCGACTGGTGCCGGCGCCGCGACGGCGGTGTCCGGACCCCGGGCGCGGCCGAATGCGCGGCGATCGCGGCTCGTCTGGGCGTCGATGTCGAACGCATCCTCGCGATCCATTCGCTGTCGCCGTTGCAGGAAGGATTGCTGCTCGAACACCGCCTGGGCGCGCGCGGTGATCCGTATCTCGTGCGCATGGAGCTGGCATTCGCCTCGCGTGCCACGCTCGATCGCTTCCTCGCCGCGTTCGAGGCGGTGCTCAACCGGCACGACGCACTGCGCAGCGCGTTCGACTGGGAAAGTCTGGCCGAGCCCGTGCAGGTCGTGCTGCGCGACGTGCGCCTGCCGCTCGTCGAGCATGCGAACCCGCCCGGCGGCGATGCCGCCGCACTGTTGCGCGCGCGCACCGATCCGCGCGAGCGGCGCCTCGATCTGCGCCGCGCACCGCTGTTCGAGGCGGCGATCGCCGCGAACGGCGCAGACCGCTGGCAACTCGCGCTGCTGTTTCACCACATCGTCTGCGATCACCTGTCGCTCGACGTCGTCATTGCCGAAGTCGGCGCATACCTCGCCGGCCGGCAGCACGAACTTCCGGCGCCGCTGGCATTCCGGCCCTCGTCGCTGCCGCTGCAGGCGACGCCGGCGCAGGAACGCCACTTCCGCGCGCTGCTCGGCGACGTCGACGAACCCGCGGCGCCGTTCGGCATCGCGCAGATCGATGCGTCGCGCGGCGACATCGCGGTCGTGCGCTTCGCCGTGCCGGTCGCGGCGGCGGCGGCGGTGCGCGCCGCGGCGCGGCAGCATGGTGTCAACGCCGCGGCGC
>CAMLSI010000425.1 GCA_946482585.1 uncultured Lysobacteraceae bacterium | reverse complement strand
CGCCGGTTCGGCGATGTTCCAGACCGCGAGGTCTGCGCGCAGCCCGGCGGCGAGCCGGCCCCGATCGCCGAGACCGAGTGCGCGCGCCGCGTGCACCGTCGTGCCGCGCAGCGCTTCTTCGGGCGTGAGCCGGAACAGGGTGCATGCGAGGCTCATCGCCATGCGCAGCGACAAGAGCGGCGAGGTGCCCGGATTGAGGTCGGTCGACACGGCGATCGCGACCCCGTGCTGGCGCAGCGCCTCGACCGGCGGGAGTCTGGTTTCGCGCAGTACGTGGAACGCGCCGGGCAGCAGTACCGCGACCGTGCCGGCTTCGGCCATTGCCTTGACGCCGGCGGTATCGGTGTATTCGATGTGGTCGGCGGAAAGACCGCGGAATTCGGCGACGAGTGCCGCGCCGTGCAGGTCGCTGAGCTGGTCCGCATGCAGCTTCACCGGCAGACCGAGTCCGTGCGCGGTTTCGAGCACGCGCCGCGTTTCGCTGGGTGTGAACGCGATTTTTTCGCAGAACGCATCGACCGCATCGACGAGCCCTTCGGCCGCGAGCAACGGCATCATGTGGATGCAGACTTCGTCGACGTAGCCGGACTGGTTGCCGGCGAACTCCGGCGGCAGCGCGTGCGCGCCAAGGAACGTCGTGCAGATGCCGATGCCGAGTTCGTCGCCGATGCGCCGCGCCACCTGCAGCATCTTGCGTTCGCTCGCGAGATCGAGGCCGTAGCCCGACTTGATCTCGATCGTCGTGACGCCGTCGGCGCGAAGCGCGCGAGCGCGCGGCAGCGACTGGGCGAGCAATTCGTCGGCGCCGGCGGCGCGCGTCTGGCGTACCGTGGAATTGATGCCGCCGCCGGCGCGCGCGATCTCCTCATAGCCGACACCGTTGAGGCGCTGCTCGAACTCGAGGGCGCGATCGCCGGCGAAAACGAGATGGGTATGGCAGTCGATCAGGCCCGGCGTGACCCAGGCGCCCTGCAGCGATTCGGTCTGACGCGCGAGCGTCTGCGGCGGGCCCGGCAGTTCGGCGAGCGGTCCCGCGAACGTGATGATGCCGTCGGTCCAGGCGATGGCCGCGTCGTCGATGCGGCCGTAGGGGCGCTCGTTGTCGACGAAGCTCGCGAGCCGGCAGTCCAGCAGCAGGCAATCCCAGATCGTATCCATATGCCGAATGGTAGCAGCCCGTCGCCGGTGCACGTGCCAGCGCACTAGTGCGCGGACTTGGCGCCGGCGGCGCGAGCGCTCACCATGCGCAGCTTGGCTGCGGCAACGACCGCGCATTTCGGGAGATTTCATGAATTCGTTCCGCAGCGATCATGCCTGGCAACCGCATGGCTGGGAAGCCGACGCCGGTTGGCGCGTCGACGATGGCCATTTCGCTGTCGTGGCGGAGGCAACCCCAAGCGCGCAGCGGCTGGGGCGCTGGGTCTTGCCGGGCATGCCGAACCTGCATTCGCATGCGTTCCAGCGCGCGATGGCCGGGCTGGCCGAACGCCAGACCCATCCGCAGGACAGTTTCTGGACCTGGCGCGAAACCATGTATGCGTTCGCAGGCCGCATCGGCCCCGAGGAACTGCAGGCAATCGCCGCGCAGCTCTACGTCGAGATGCTCGAAGCCGGCTACACGCAGGTCTGCGAGTTCCACTACCTGCACCACCAGCCCGACGGCAGGCCGTACGCGGATCCTGCCGCCATGTCGCTCGCGCTGATCGAGGCTGCGCGCGAAACCGGCATCGGCCTGACCCTGTTGCCGACGCTGTACCAGACCGGCGGATTCGACGGTCGCGATCTCGGCGAGCGTCAGCGTCGTTTCGGCCATGCGACCGACGCCTATCTGAGTCTGCTGCAGCGTCTTCGCGGACTCGAAGACGCGACCTTGCGCGTCGGCGTCGCACTGCACTCGCTGCGCGCCGTGCCGGCGGCTTCGCTGCAGGCGGTGCTCGACAGCGGGCTCGTCGACGACGCGCCGATCCACATCCACATCGCCGAGCAGATCGGCGAAGTGCAGGATTGCCTGGCGCTGCGCAACGCGCGGCCGGTCGAATGGCTGCTCGCGAACGCGCCGGTCGACGCGCGCTGGACGCTGGTGCACGCGACGCATCTGACCGCGGAGGAAACGCGCGGCATCGCCGCGAGCGGTGCCGTCGCCGGACTCTGTCCGACGACCGAGGCGAACCTCGGCGACGGCTTGTTTCCGCTCAAGGATTTCATTGCGGCCGACGGCGTGCTCGGCATCGGTTCCGACAGCCATATCTCGGTGTCGCCGGTCGAAGAACTGCGCTGGCTCGAATACGGCCAGCGGCTGCAGTCGCGTCATCGCAACATCGCCGTTTCCGAATCGTCGAGCAGCGTCGGCGAGACGCTCTGGGGAGACGCGCTGTTCGGCGGCGCGCGCGCGTCCGGCGCGATGCTCGGCGCGATCGAGACGGGCGCGCGGGCCGACCTGATCGTGCTCGACGACGATGCGCCGCAGCTCGCCGCGCGCGATGTGGCGCACCTGCTCGACACGTTCGTGTTTTCGGGCAACCGCAACCTCGTGCGCGACGTGATGGTCGCGGGGCGCTGGCATGTGCGCGACGGGCGACACGTCGACGCGCCGCGCATCGCCGAGCGCTATGCGGCGGCGCTGAAGCGCATCGCCATGTGATCGCTTCGTCGGCGCTCCCGCGCCGTCAGTCGCCGTCGCGAAGCATGCCGCGCATGGTCTGCGGATTGCCGTCGTTGCGCGCCGGTTCGATCCGCAGCAAGTGCGCGAGCAGCGGATAGACGTCGACGTTGTCGAACGCCGGTACGCGCGCACCGCGGCGAAACGCGGGCCCGCTCGCGACGAACAGCGCGCCCATTTCGGGCAGGGCATTGTCGTAACCGTGTTCGCCGCGCGAGAAATGGCTCGCGCGATCGGCGAGCCAAGCCGAGGTCGTGATGACCCAGCCGGGTTCCGCCAGACAGACGATCGGCGGGATGCGCGGATTCGTGCCGTAGTGGAAGCGCGCCGGTATCTGCGCGCGACGCCAGCACTGCATGTGTGGATGCGGCTGCAGCAGGACAGCATCCGCATAGCGCTGCTGTCCGCTCTCCGGCGCGAATCCGGCGACGACGCCGAAATTCACCGCACGCACGCGCTTCAGGTCGACGATCTCGTCGACGAGCACGGTGCGTTCGACGCTCGACGCGGTCTGGCCGTGATCCGACAGCACGACCAGATTCAGCGAATCACGCAGACCGCGCGCGGCGAGGCCGTCGAGCAGGCGGCCGACCGATGCGTCGATCTGCGCGAGCGTCGCGTTCACTTCGGCCGAGTCCGGACCGTGGTCGTGCCCGGCGCGATCGACCTGCTCGAAATACAGCGTGATGAAGCGTGGCCGCCGTTCGAGCGGCAGGTCGAGCCAGCCCAGCACCGTGTCGACGCGTTCGTCCGCGCCGAGTCCCCGGTCGAACGGCTTCCAGTAACTCGGCCTCACCCCGGCGATCGCCGCGTCCGAGCCGGGCCAGAACATCGTCGCGCTGCGCAGGCCGTTGCGCTCGGCGCCGACCCAGACCGGCTCGCCGCCCCACCAGCGCGCATCGTTCGTCGTGCGTGCATCGTTGTATACGAAGTTGCCCTTTTCGCCGTCGCCTTCGATGCGGTTGTGCACGATGCCGTGGTTGTCGGGATACAGGCCGGTCACGAGCGTGTAGTGATTCGGAAATGTCAGCGACGGAAACGCCGGGCGCAGCGCGTCGGCGCGCACGCCGCCGGATGCGAGTGCGGACAGCCGCGGTGTGACGCCGCGATCGAGGTAGTCGGCGCGAAAGCCGTCGATCGACACGAGCAGCAGATAGTTTTCCGGCGCGGCGCGGGTCGCCGGCGCGATCGCCGGTTCCGGTGCGGTCGGCGCGGAGGCGGGCGCCCGCGTCGCGCAGGCGCTCGTCAGCGCGCAGGACGCAAGCAGGACGAGACGCAGCAGTGGCGTCAGACGGTGGAGTACCTTGGGCATGCGCGGAATTATGCCAGCCCGCGCAAGGGCTTTCGCTGCGCCGAAAGTCCCGGTGGCGGCGGATGGCGGGGGTTCTCGCACCGTGCCAGCGCGTTATCACGGTGCGACCCGGAAGCCCCGGACTGCGCCCTATAATCGCGGCTTCGCCATACGGAGCCGGCCATGAACGCCCCCACTCGCATCGACACCTCGCGCGTGATCCGCGCGCCGCGCGGCAACACGCTCACGTGCAAGAGCTGGCTGACCGAGGCCGCGTTCCGCATGCTGCAGAACAACCTCGACCCCGAGGTCGCCGAGAACCCGGCCGAACTCGTCGTCTACGGCGGCATCGGCCGTGCCGCGCGCAACTGGGAATGCTTCGACGCGATCCTGCGTTCGCTGCGCGATCTCGGCGGCGACGAAACCCTGCTGATCCAGTCGGGCAAGCCGGTCGGCATCTTTCCCACCCACACCGACGCGCCGCGCGTGCTGCTCGCGAATTCGAACCTCGTGCCGGCCTGGTCGACCTGGGAACACTTCAACGAGCTCGATCGCAAGGGGCTCATGATGTACGGCCAGATGACGGCCGGCTCGTGGATCTACATCGGCAGCCAGGGCATCGTCCAGGGCACCTACGAAACCTTCG
>CAMLSI010000424.1 GCA_946482585.1 uncultured Lysobacteraceae bacterium | reverse complement strand
CGCCGCGACAAACGGCTACGCGACCGCGGTGCAGCGCGCGGGCCGCGACCCCCGGTTCGTGCAGCAGTACGTGCCGGGCGAGCAGCACCTGGGCTTCAACGTGGCGCAGATCGTCGCCGCGATCGAGGCGCTGCAGGGCTGGGTCGAGCGCGGCGAACGCCCGGTGGCCGGCATGCAGCCCGCGGTCGCGCCGCCGGCGGCGGCCGACGCCGTGCCGGCGCACGCGAGCTTCGACCTCGCATCGACGGCGCTGAAGGAAACGCGGCGCCTCAACGTGTATCTGCCGCCCGAGTACGCGAACGGCACCGCGCGCTATCCGGTGCTGTACATGCCCGACGGCGGACTCGACGAGGATTTCCCGCACGTCGCGGCCACCGTCGATCGCGCGATACGCGAAGGCCGCATGCGCGCGCTGATCCTCGTCGGCATCGCGAACACCGAGCGGCGCCGCGACATGACCGGACCCACCGACGTGGCCGACGATCGCCGGATCGCGCCGCGCGTCGGCGGCTCGGCGGCGTTCCGCGCGTTCGTGCGCGATGAGCTGATTCCGCAGATCGCCGCGCGTTATCGTGCCGGCGAGGAACGCGCCATCGTCGGCGAGTCGCTGGCCGGCCTGTTCGTGCTCGAGACCTGCACGCAAGAGCCGGAACTGTTCGACACCTGCATCGCGCTGAGCCCGAGCCTCTGGTGGAACGGCGGCGCACTCGTGCGCGCGTTGCCGGCGCAACTCGCGGCGCGGCCGGGCTGGCGCGCGCGCTGGTACGTCGCGACCGCGGGCGACGACACGACAGGCGACGAAGCGGAAGCCCTGCGCGCCGCGCTGTCGACGGGTGCGCCGGCATCGCTCGCGTGGCAGGTCGACGCGCGCGCGGACCTGCGTCACGACACCATCTACCGCACGCTCGCGCCGGACGTGCTGCCGCGGCTGTTCCGGCCTTGAATCGCCGCGCGCGCGGCGCCATCGTGGCGCCGTCCATGGGGACGGCACCGGGAATTCCGCAGTGACGCACGCGATCTGGCTGTTCGGCTACGGCTCGCTGATCTACAAGGTCGACTTTCCGCATCTGGAGCGTCGCCGCGCACGGCTGCACGGCTGGGCGCGGCGTTTCTGGCAGGGATCGCACGATCATCGCGGCACGCCGGAAGCGCCGGGACGCGTGGTCACGCTCGTGCGCGACGCGGCATCGGTCTGTGTCGGCATGGCCTATCGCGTGACGCCCGACGTGTTCGCGCATCTGGATCACCGCGAGAAGAACGGCTACGTGCGCGAGCCGGTCGAGCTGGTGCTGGACGACGGCACGCCGATCGAGGCCGTGGTCTATGTCGCCAATCCCGGCAACGAGGCCTATCTCGGCCCGGCCGACGAGGACGCCATCGCGCGGCACATCGCGACCGCGCGCGGACCCAGCGGCGAGAATCGCGAGTACCTGCTGCATCTCGCCGACGCGCTGCGCGCGCTCGGCAGCGACGACGCGCACGTGTTCGGCATCGAGCGCGCGCTGCGCGCGATGGCGGCGGAACCGGCGGATCTGACCTGAGGTTGCGCGTGCGGCGACGGCCCGGGAGTAGCCGCCCTCAGCGAGCCTTCGCCTCGCGCTGCAGCTCCCGCAACGCATCCTTGCCGATCCAGCGCGGCGCCGCGTCCACGGACGCGGCGAGCCGCCTGGCGACGGCGATCGCCGCGGCGCGCAGGGTCGCATTGCGCTTGCCGATCCCGCGCAGCGCCCAGTTCACGCCTTTCTTGACGAAATTGCGTTCGTCGCCGGCGGCGGCCTCGATGAGTTCGAGGCCGCGCAGAAACTTCGCGTCATCGGCTTTCTTGTCGTGCAGCGCCACGCTCGCGAGCAGCGCGAACGCGGCGCGCTTGACGAACTCGTCGCGGCGCGTGGCCCATTGCTCGATCTTCTTCCACGCGTGCGGCGTGCGATCGAACAGCGCGAAGCAGGCCGTGTCGCAATGTGCCCAGTTGTCGATGCCGCGTACCCAGCGATCCATCTGCGCCGGCGTGATCGCGGCCGGTTCGCCGACGTAGCAGGCGAGCATGCGCGCATCGTAGATATCGGTCTGCCACAGCGCCTCGGCCAGCGCATGGTCGCGGCCGAACGTCTTCGCGATCGCCTGTACGTCGCGCATGGACACGCCGAGGGCCTTGTCGTTCGGTATCGCAAAGCGCGTCATGCCGGCGCGCGTCGCTTCGGTCGCACGCGCCTTCAGCGCGGCGATCGCCTCGGCGCAGCGGCCGTCGGCGCCGCCGGTCGCGATCGGCTGGCGCGACGATGCCTCGGTCGCAGTCTTGCGCGGCGTTCGGGCGGCGGCAGGCATGGCGATCTCCCGGTGACGGATGCGAGTGGCGTGACGAGGGGGCAGGGCGTACGTGCGGGAAAAATAGAGAAAACGCCGGTATTGCGCGAGTCGCCGGCGTGCGATCCGATTGCCCCGTCGGTTCCCGCCTGCCGTACGTTCATTGCCGCCGGAACCCGGCGGTTCCGGCGGCAGCTTCCGTTTCGTGCAGCGGCTTTCGCTTCGGCGCGGTACCGATGCGCCGGCGACTCAGGCCGGCACGGCGAACAGGTTCCTGGCTTCGTCGCTCGAGAGCCATTCGGCGAGGCGGTCGTAGCCCATCTCCACGCCGCTGGTCGCCGGGAACGACAGCACGTGATCGCGGACTGCCTTGGAGTCGTACTGCACGGTGAGGCGCAAGGTGGTCCTGCCGTTTTCCTCGCTGAGCACGATGGACGAGACGCCCTGGCCCTCGTACCAGGCCTGGTCGAATTGCTCGGTCGCGACCAGGCGTTCGGGCGCGACGCATTCGAGGATGGTGCCGCCCATGCCCATGACTTCGCCGTTGTCGCGGACCCAGACATAGCGGTACTTGCCGCCGGCGCGTGCGTCGATTTCACAGACGTCGAGGCGCCAGCCCGGCGGACCGCCGAACCAGCGCCGCAGCAGTTCGGCGCGCGTGAGCGCTTCGAACACGAACCGGCGCGGCGCGTCGAACACGCGCGTCATGAGGATTTCGCGATCGCTGGGCAGCGTGACTTGCAGGGTTCCGGAACGGTGCATGGCGGGGTCCTCGAAGAGAGTGGCGTCAGGATTTGCGGGTGCGGGACTGGCGGGCGGTCTTGCGGGTGGTCTTGCCGCCGTCTTTCTCGGCGGCCTTCATATCGGCGAGCAGCGTGTCGAGCGCGTCGAAGCGGGATTCCCAGAGTGCGCGATAGCGCTCGAGCCAGGCGTTGGCCTCGGCCAGCGGTGCGGCTTCGAGGCGGCACGGACGGCGCTGCGCGTCGCGGCCGCGACGGACGAGGCCGGCGAGCTCGAGCACCTTGAGGTGTTTGGAGATCGCGGGCTGGCTCATCGCGAACGGCTCGCCGAGCTCGGCGACGGAGGCTTCGCCGAGCGCGAGGCGCGCGAGGATCGCGCGCCGCGTCGGATCGGCGAGGGCGGCGAAGGTCGCGTCGAGGTGAGCGGTGCGGATCATTGAATAACCTTGGGGTTACATAACCGTATGGTTATTGACGTTAGCGGAAGCGACGTTCGCGGTCAAGCGGAGCGATTCGCGCGTTCCCGGCAGCGGGTGCTCGCGCCAGCGAGCGCACGATCGCGGTGCATGCCGATTCCGGATCCCCCGATCGTGCGGTCGCCGGCGGCGCCCCCGCGCTACCCGCCCGCGACGTCGAATCCGCAATCGCGCAGAAACGGGCGCACGCCGTCCACGCCGGAATACCGGTGTGCAGGCATTCCCAGGGTGCGGGCGGCGGCGACGTGCTCTTCGCTGTCGTCGATGAAGCACGCCTCCGGTGCGGCGGCGCCGGCGCGAGCGAGCGCGATCTCGAAGAAGCGTGCCGCCGGTTTGGCGATGCCGATCTCGCTGGAATTCACGACAGCGTGGAAACACGCGGCGATGCCGTGCGCATCGAGGTCGCGGCGCAGCCGCGTGCTGCCGTTGGAGACGAGGACGAGGCGCGGCGCGGGCGTGCAGCGCTGCAACAGCCCGAGCAATGCGGGGTCGATCGTGCCGATGCCGGCCGACCATCGGGCGACCGCGCCGGCGATGTCGGCGTCCGGATGATGCCGTGCGAGCCTTCGCGCGGTTTCCGCGCGCCAGGCTTCGTCGGCGAGACGGCCCTCGACGAGCGCCGCGAGCAGCGCGGGATCGAAAGCGGCCCGGCGGATCGCGCCGGGCGGCAGGCCGTGCGCGGTTTCGATCGCGGCATCGGATGCGGGCCAGCGGCGCAGCACGCCATCGAAATCGACGAGGATGGCCGACGGCGCCATGCGAGCGTTCCGCAGCGGAGGAATCGCGATTCTAGCCGCGCTGCGTATTCAGAACGTCGCGCAGGCACGTTGCTTGAGGCGCATCACGGCCTCCTGTTCGAAGCGCGTCTTGTAGGCCTCGACGATCGCGCGGATGGCGGCTTCGCTGGCGGCGTCGTCGGGATGCGCGAGGGTCAGCACGCGCGAATGCTCCCGCACGATGCTGCCGTCGTTGCCGCGCCATTGGCCGGCGGCGTCGACCACGCTGAGGCCTTGCGGAAACCGCGGCGTGACCTCGTCACGCAGGAAGGCTCGCCACTGTTCCTCGGCGATCGTGCCGCCGCTTGGC
>CAMLSI010000423.1 GCA_946482585.1 uncultured Lysobacteraceae bacterium | reverse complement strand
CGCCGGGTTTCGCGCACCTGTCCTCGATGGACGAGATCGTGCGCGGCCACATGCTGCCCGACGTCGTCGCGATGATCGGCACCTACGACGTCGTGTTCGGCGAAATCGACCGCTGAGCGACGGGAGCACATCATGAAAGCCACTGGCACCTACAACCAGATCAAGGACGTCGACCCGCTCGTCGCGCTGACCGAGAAGACGCGCCATCACATCGACCATTGGGTGTCGAAGTTCCCGCCGGATCGCAAGCGCTCGGCGCTGATCCAGGGACTCATGGCCGCACAGGAACAGCACGGCGGTTACCTGACCGACGAACTCACCACGGCCGTCGCCAAGTATCTCGACCTGCCGCCGGTCTGGGCCTACGAAGTCGCGAGCTTCTACTCGATGTTCGAGACCTCGCCGGTCGGCCGCAACAACGTCGCGATCTGCACCAACATCTCGTGCTGGCTCAACGGCGCCGAAGACGTCGTGCGCCACTGCGAGAAGAAGCTCGGCGTCAAGCTCGGCGAATCCACGGCCGACGGCCGCATCTACCTCAAGCAAGAGGAAGAATGTCTCGCCGCCTGCTGCGGCGCGCCGATGATGGTCGTCAACGGCCACTACCACGAGAATCTGACCACCGAAAAAGTGGATCAGATCCTCGACGGTCTGAAGTGAGGCAGGACATGGCATCGCACTCCACCGGCCCGGTCGGTCCCGCCCCGCAGGACCATCAGGTCGTCTATACGACCCTGCATTTCGACAAGCCCTGGGCGTACGACAACTACGTCAAGGTCGACGGCTATCAGGCCTGGAAGAAGATCCTCGCCGAAAAGCCCGATCCGGCGACGCTGATCGAGGAAATCAAGAAATCCTCGCTGCGCGGCCGCGGCGGCGCCGGCTTTCCGACCGGACTGAAGTGGTCGTTCATGCCGCGCACGGCGCCGGGCCAGAAATACATCCTCTGCAATTCGGACGAATCCGAGCCGGGCACCTGCAAGGATCGCGACATCCTGCGCTTCAACCCGCACTCGGTCGTCGAGGGCCTCGCGATCGCGTGCTACTGCACGGGTTCGACGGTGGCCTACAACTATCTGCGCGGCGAATTCCATCACGAGCCGTTCGAGCATTTCGAGGAAGCGCTCAAGGAAGCCTACGCCGCCGGACTGCTCGGCAAGAACATCCAGGGCTCGGGAATCGACGTCGACATCCATACCGCGCTCGGCGCCGGCGCCTACATCTGCGGCGAAGAAACCGCGCTGATGGAGTCGCTCGAAGGCAAGAAGGGCCAGCCGCGCTTCAAGCCGCCGTTCCCGGCCGGCTTCGGCCTGTACGGCCGCCCGACGACGATCAACAACACCGAGACCTACGCCTCGGTGCCCGCGATCCTGCGCAATGGCGCGGACTGGTTCCTGAATCTCGGCAAGCCGAACAACGGCGGCCCCAAGATCTTCTCGGTGTCGGGTCACGTGGCCAAGCCGGGCAACTACGAGATCCGGCTCGGCACGCCGTTCAAGGATTTGCTCGCGCTCGCGGGCGGCATGCGTCCGGGGCGTCAGTTGAAGGCCGTGATTCCGGGCGGCTCATCGATGCCGGTGCTGCCGGCGGCGACCATGCTCGAATGCACGATGGATTACGACTCGATCCAGAAGGCCGGCTCCGGCCTCGGTTCGGGCGCCGTCATCGTCATGGACGACACGACCTGCATGGTGCGCGCCTGCCAGCGCATCAGCCGCTTCTATTACGCCGAATCCTGCGGGCAGTGCACGCCGTGCCGTGAAGGCACCGGCTGGATGTACCGCATGCTCACGCGCATCGTCGAAGGCAAGGCCGAACTGACCGACCTCGCGATGCTCAAGCAGGCCGCGGGCCAGATCGAAGGTCACACGATCTGCGCGTTCGGCGAAGCCGCCGCGTGGCCGGTGCAGGGCATGCTGCGTCACTTCTGGCACGAATTCGAATACTTCATCGTCAACAAGCGCTCGCTCGTGGACGACCAGCTCGGCAAGGCCGCTTGAGGACGAACGACGCATGAGCGCCCAGCCCGTGAACCCGAACACGCCTCCCGATCACGTCAACATCGAGATCGACGGCAAGGCCATGACCGCGCCGAAAGGCTCGATGATCATTCATGCCGCCGACAAGGCCGGCGTGCCGATTCCGCGTTTCTGCTATCACGACAAGCTGCCGATCGCGGCCAACTGCCGCATGTGCCTGGTCGAGGTCGAGAAGTCGCCCAAGCCCATGCCCGCCTGTGCCACGCCGGTCATGGAAGGCATGAAGGTGCTGACGCGCTCGCAGAAGGCGCTCAACTCGCAGCGCAACGTGATGGAGTTCCTGCTGATCAATCACCCGCTCGATTGCCCGATCTGCGATCAGGGCGGCGAGTGCGAACTGCAGGACGTGTCGATGGGCTACGGCCGCTCGGTCAGCCGCTTCGTCGAGCGCAAGCGGTCGGTCGCCGACGAGGACATCGGTCCGCTGATCGCGACCGAGATGACGCGCTGCATCCAGTGCACGCGCTGTGTGCGTTTCGTCGGTGACGTCGCCGGCACCTACGAGCTCGGCGGCATGAGCCGCGGCGAGAATCTCGAGATCGGCACCTACATCGGCAAGACGATCGACAGCGAGATCGGCGGCAACATCATCGACGTCTGCCCGGTCGGTGCGCTGACGAACAAGCCGTTCCGCTTCCAGGCGAGGGCCTGGGAACTGATCGCGCACGAAAGCATCGGCTATCACGACGCGCAGGGTTCGAACGTCTGGCTGCATACGCGTCGCGGCGAAGTCCTGCGCCATGTGCCGCGCGACAACGAAGCGATCAACGAATGCTGGCTGTCGGATCGCGACCGCTACAGCCATCAGGGCCTCTACGCCGCGGATCGCGCGACGCAGCCGCAGCTGAAAAAGAACGGTGAGTGGGCCGTGGTCGGCTGGGACGAAGCGTTGTCGGCCGTCGCCGAGAAGCTCGGCACCGTGCGCGGCGACGATCTCGGCGCACTCGTGCACCCGGCCACGTCGAACGAGGAAGGCCACCTGCTGGTCGACCTCATGCGCGCGCTCGGCGCGAAACACATCGACCATCGCCTGCGTCAGCTCGATTTCACCGACGCGGCTGCGGGCTTCGGCTTCGCCACGCCGGTCGCCGATATCGAAAAGGCCGGCGCGGTGCTGCTGTTCGGCTCGAACCTGCGTCACGAACTGCCGCTCGTGAACCATCGCGTGCGCAAGGCGGCCAAGCGCGGCGCGAAAGTGCATGCGCTCAATCCGGTCGCGTTCGATTTCAACTATGAGCTCGCGAGCTCGCTCATCGTCGCGCCGTCGGCGCTCGCCGACGAAGCGGTCAAGCTCGCGAAGGCCGCGCTCGACCTCGGCGGCGAAGCGCCGGCCGAACTCGCGCCGCTGCTCGCGTCGGCGACGACCGACGATGCCGCGCGCGCACTCGCGAAATCGCTCAAGGAGGCGACCGCGTCGGTGCTGGTCTTCGGCGAAGCCGCCGCGATGCACCCGCAGGCCTCCCTGCTGCGTGCCTGCGCGCGCTTCGTCGCGCTCGCGACCGATTCGGGCTACAACGAAGTGCCGCTCGGCGCGAATGCGCTCGGCCTCACGCGCGCCGGCGTCGTGCCGGCGAACGGCGGCCTCGACGCGCGCACCATGCTCGCGCTGCCGCGCAAGGGCTATCTGCTCTACGGCGCGGAACCGCCGTACGACTTCGGCGACGGCGGCCTCGCGATGACCTCGCTGGCCAAGGCCGACGTGGTCGTCGCCTTCACGGCATTCGCGAGCGACGCGATCAAGACCGTCGCGACCGTGATCCTGCCGATCGCCGCGCTGCCGGAAATCGATGCGACCCTGGTCAACCTCAACGGTTTCGTGCAGCGCGTCGGCGCCGGCGCGAAGGCGCCGGGCGAAGCGCGTCCGGGCTGGAAGGTGCTGCGCGCGCTCGCTGGCAAGCTTTCGCTGCCGGGCTTCGAATTCACCGAGTTCGCCGAACTCGCGGCGGCGCTCGCGGCCAGGCCCGTGGCGATCGCGCCGCAGGTGCAGGCCAAGATCGCGAGCCGGCACGACGCCAAGGGCCTCGTGCGCATCGCCACCGTGCCGATCTACCGCGGCGACGCCGTGCTGCGTCGCACCGCCGCGCTGCAGGCGCATCCGCTCACGAGCGGCGCGGGGGTCGGCCTCCATCCGCAGGATGCCGCAGCGCTCGGCGTCGACGACGGCAGCATGGTCAAGGTGAACGGCGCAGCCGGCACGGCGACTCTGCCGGTCGTCGTCAGTACCGGAGTGCCGCGCGGCGGCGTCTGGATCGAAGCCGCCTACGTCGAGACCGCGGCGTTGCCGGCCTACGGCGCCGAACTCAGCATCACCAAGGCATAAGCGCATGGACTCTCTGATCGCGCTGCTCAACAACCTCATTGCCGAATGGCCGACGCTGTCGCTCGTCGTCGGACTGATCGCGCTGCCGCTGCTGCCGCTGATCATTTCGGTCGCGATGTACGTCTGGTGGGAACGCAAGGTCATCGGCTGGATGCACGTGCGCATGGGACCGAACCAGATCGGTCCACTCGGCCTCGCGCAGGCATTTGCCGACGTGTTCAAGCTTCTCTTCAAGGAGATCACGGTTCCCGAGAAGGCGAGCTCGTTCCTGTTCTACCTTG
>CAMLSI010000422.1 GCA_946482585.1 uncultured Lysobacteraceae bacterium | reverse complement strand
ATCGCCGCCTGCAGCGCGTACGTCCCGAGCGCGCCACCGAGTTCTTCGGCGCGCGCGAGCCCGGCGAGCCCGCGCCGGATCAGCAGCTGATTCCAGCGCGCGCGATCCTGCTCGAGCAGCAGCACCGGCGCTCCGTTCGCATCGACACGCGCGGCGGCGCGCGACGCCTGGATTTCCATGAGCGCGAGCAGGCCATGTGCTTCGGGCTCGCGCGGCATCAGCGCCACGAGGATGCGCCCGAGCCGCAGCGCCTCGTCGCAGAGCTGCGGCCGCATGAGATCGTCGCCGGCCGTCGCCGCATACCCTTCGTTGAAGATCAGATAGATCACTGCGAGTACCGACGACAGGCGCTGCGCGAGCTCGGCGGCCGGCGGCACTTCGAACGGCACATTCGCGGTGCTCAAGGTGCGCTTGGCGCGCACGATGCGCTGCGCGATCGTCGGTTCGGCCTGCAGGAACGCGCGTGCGATCTCGTCGGTGGTCAGGCCGGCGATCAGGCGCAAGGTCAGCGCCGCGCGCGCTTCGTTCGACAGCACCGGATGACACGCGATGAAGATCAGCCGCAGCACGTCGTCGCCGACGCTGTCGTCGAGTGCCTCGCCGTCGGGCGCCTGCAGCAGTTGCTGCAGTTCGTGCGCGACTTCGAGTTCATCGTGTTTGCGCTGGGCCATGTCGTTACGCCGCAGACGGTCGATCGCGCGGTGCTTCGCCACGGACATTAGCCAGGCGCCCGGATTGTCCGGAACGCCCGATTCCGGCCACTGCTCCAGCGCCGCGACCAGGGCGTCCTGCGCGAGGTCCTCGGCCAGGCTCAGGTCGCGCACGAGGCGCATGAGTCCGCCGATCAGTCGTGTCGACTCCATGCGCCAGACCGTGGCGATGGCCTTGTGCGAGGCTGTGCTCATGCACGCGGTTCCCGGACAGCCGATCCATGACGATTCGCTCGCATCGGCGCTCAGGACTCCGCAGCGGACTTGAGCGCGGCGAGGCCGGATTCGAAGTCCTTTCCGATCATTCTGTCCATGTTGAAGAACAGCCCCATGAGTCTGGACAGGTAGGGCTGCGGACCGTACATGGCCCAGTTCACCTCGGTCGTGTCGCCGTCGGGCCGCAAGGTGAACTCGGCCGTACTGCGCGTATCCATCGGCTTGAGGAAATGCAGCTGCACGAGAATCTTCGAATGCGGCACCGACTCGACGATCTGCATGCTGCCCTTACCGACCTTGCCGTTGCCTTCCCAGGCATACGCCGCATCCTTGCCGCTGGCCGCGCCGCTGTGTTCGCGCTTCATCGCCGGGTCGAGCTTTTCCCAGGGCGACCATGCGGTCCAGCGATGGAAGTCGTCGATGAACGCGAAGATTTTCTCCGGCGCGGCCTTGATGCGGATGCTGCGTTCGATGCGGAACGCGTCGGGCCGGAACGCGGCCGCGATCAGCACGCCGGCGATCGCGACGAGAAGGACGAGAAAGATGATCTTGAGCATGACGGGATATCCGGATGAGGCGCGGCGGCGGCCGCGCGGATCAGAGACGAGGTGCGCCGCCGCTGGCGGCGCGGCCGGCCTTCGGCGCACTACGGGCGGTTCGCGATCTCGGCGCGCAGGCGTTCTTCCTGTTCGCGCAGTTCCGGCGTGAATTCGGCGCCGAAATCCTCGGCTTCGAACACCGGGCGGATTTCGATCGCGCTCTCGGCGCCGGTCGGGTTCGGGCAGCGCTTGACCCACTCGATCGCTTCTTCGAGATCGCGCACCTGCCAGATCCAGAATCCGGCGATGAGCTCCGTGGTCCCGGCGAAAGGACCGACGACGACGGAGCGGGAATTGCCCGAGAACTGCACGCGCGCGCCGCGCGAACTCGGATGCAGACCTTCGCCGGCGAGCATGATGCCGGCCTTGACGAGTTCTTCGTTGTAGCGGCCCATGTCGGCCAGCAGCTGTTCGCTCGGCATCACGCCGTTTTCGGTGTCGTGATTGGCTTTGACCAGGATCATGCAGCGCATCGTCGTTCTCCTACGTGGGTGGTCGAGGCCGCGCAGTGCGGCGGTTCTACTCGGACGTCGAAGCAGTGCGTGCCGGATCGACACGTGCGCGAAGAAAATTTTCGCGGCTTGCCGTCGCCTCCGGGCCGGGCGATCCGGCGAGTTTCGCACGAGGGGACAGACGCAAAGAAAAACCGACGCCACGGACACGGCGTCGGTTTCGGGGTGAAGCGGGTTGGAGGCTCAGCCCGCGTGCACGAGCAGTTGTTTCGCCAGCGCGCCCTGCAGCTTGCCGATGCCGCGCGCGACGTGCATGAACCCGAACAGGATCAGGACGCCGAGCAGCACCTGGAACGGCTGCAGCCAAAGCGGCGCCATCCACACGTCGTCATTGATATTGACGAGGCCGAAACCGGTCAGCTGGTAGACGATCGGATTCAACGCCAGCGCGATGCCCACGCTGATCGACGTTATCAACAGCACGAAATAGATGATGCCGAGCGGCAGCATGAGCACCATGTAGAACAGCGTGCCCCAGGTGCGCGCATCGGTGAACAGTTGCTTCACTTTTTCAAGCAGCGGCTGATTGCGCGGGGCATACAGCGGACGCCGCGGCATGCGTTCGCCGAGCATGACTTCGATGATGCGACCCTCTACCAGGCTCAACGCACGCACGGTCGCGAGGAACAGCACGGTGAGCGGCAGACCGATGATCAAAATCATGAGGCCGAACGACAGCGACACGCCGGTCACGGCCCAGGTGAAATAAAAGATGCCGGTCGGCAGCGCGAGCAGCATGTAGAACATCGACGCCCAGGCGCGCGGATCGACGGCGACGCCGAAGAAGCGCGCGAACAGCGATTTCGCCGGCGGCGGCCGCGGCGTGCGCAGCGCGCGGTTCACGACGATCTCCTTGTCGCGATAGATCTCGGCGACTTCGTCCGGTGCGCCGTAGCTGTTGGCGATGCGCGACAGCAGTTCCGCGGGCGGCACGCCCGGGTTCTCTGCGAATTCGGAACGCAGATGATCTTCGGCGTCGTAGAGAGCGTCCTGGATCAGCGCCGGGTCTTCGCTGCGCAGCGCATCGCGCAGTTGGTCCAGGTATTCGTCGATGGTGCGCGGCGTTGGCCGGTTCATTGGTTCTGACCCTCGATGACGGTGTCGACAAAAGTACGCGTGGCGGACCAGGCCGCTTCCCATTCACGCAGGACGGCGCGCCCGAGTTCGGTCGCGCGGTAGTAACGACGCGGCGGGCCCGTGACCGAAGGCTCGACTTCGCTGTCGAGCAGTCCTGCCGCGCAGAGATTCCGCAATACCGGATACAGCGCGCTCTGCTTGCCGATCAGCACGCCGTCGCCGTTCTTTTCGAGCTGCTTGGCGATCTGGTAGCCGTACAGCGGCTCGCCGGATTTCGCGAGCACCGACATCAGCACCAGCGACACCGTTCCGGCGCTGAGTTCGCGCTCGAACTTCTTGCGATGGCTATCGATACCGTCCATCTGCCACTCACTGAACCATAGGCGTGAGTGAACGATAGTGTGAATCTAACAGTAGTGTATCGGCCGGAAGTCACACCCCCGCCCGCCGCCGGGTCGCGGTCAGGAACCGGTGCCGGGACCGGTGTCGTCGAAGCGGCCCGCGAGTTTGCGTTTTTCCTGCGCGCTCAATCGTTTGATGCGCAGTTCCTCGCGCAGTGCGGCAGACTTGTCGGCCATCGGGAACACGGCGAGCAGGCGCTCGGGCGGCCGCGAACGCGTATAGCGCGCGCCCTTGCCGGCCGCATGGGCGGCGTAGCGCGCCGCGACATCGACGGCGATGCCGGTGTAGATGCTGCCGCCGCGGCATTCGATCAGATAGACATACCAGCTCACGCGATCACGTCGTCCGCATTCCGGCCCGGGCCGTCAGCACCTTGCCACAACTCGTCCCGTTCGCCGTCAGCGCGCGGCGCGACGCTGTTCTCCAGCCGACAACGGCCCCCACCGACTGGAGACATCCGTGAAAACCGCCCTGACCCTGCTTGCCATCGCCCTGTTCCTCAGCACCGGTTCCGCCTGGGCGCGCAAGCCCTGCGACGAGCTGCGCCAGGAAATCGCCGCGGGCCTCGACGCCAAGGGCGTCAAGCAGTACAGCCTGACCGTGATCGCCAAGGACACCGCCGATACGCGCAAGACCGTCGGCACCTGCAACGGCGGCACGGAACGCATCGTCTATGAGCGCCAGCTGCCGACCGAGACTGCGGTCGCCAAGCGCTGAACGGGTCCTCCGTTTGCCGGCGCGTCGCGAGGTGATCGCGCCGGCTTTTTTCTTCGTGGTGCGCCGCCGGGCCGGGATGGCCGGCGGTGTTTGTCTCGTCGCGGCGCTGCGATCGCTTCGACGGAGGTTCGTTGCGGCGTCAGGGCCGTGGTGTCGGGCGCAGCCGCAGGCTCATCCCAGCCTGCCCGACGTCAGGCGGAACGGTAGTTGTCCACTTCTCTATAACTTCGGGCGTAGAGACCGAAGATCAGCGCGGCGATGAGCGCGAACACGGCGAAGAAGAACATCTGGAATGCGGTCACGCTGAAGCCGGTCGAGGCGATCGGACCGGTGATCGCTTCGTTGCGGACGGCGAGATTCGCGAGCGGCACCCAGAGATTGCCGATCGTCGTCGTGAGATTCCAGAAACTCATGACCACGCCTT
>CAMLSI010000421.1 GCA_946482585.1 uncultured Lysobacteraceae bacterium | reverse complement strand
CCGCAGGTACTGGTAGTTGACGTAGGCCTGGATCAGGTTCGGACGATATTGCGTGAGCCACTCCTCGAGGGCGGCCTTGACCGGCTCGTTGACCGCGATCATCTCGGCGAGCGGCCGCCCCTTCAGCAGGGTGATGGAGCGCGCGGATTCCGGCAGATCGGAAACGAGCGGAGATCCTTCGCCGGCGGTTTCGGGCCCCGTCTCGTCGCCGGCCGGCTTCTCGGCCTCGCCCGTGGCAGCCGCGATCGGCGCGTCGCGCCGGAGCAGTCCGTCGAACGCCGACAAGAAGCGCTCCTCCTCGCAACCGGGCAACTGATGGCAACGCAGCGCCGCCGCGCGGAGGTCATCGAGCGCCGCATTGCCTTCGCGCGCCGCGCGCTCGCGCTCGCCCGCGTCGGCCAGTTCGGCGCTGCCTTCATAGCGTTTCACGGCCTCGTCGAGGCGCGCGTAGAGCTGCCCTATCTCGTTTTCGTCGGCGGCCGGAGCCGGCGCGGTCTTCGCATTGCGCGCAGGCGTACCCGCGCAGGCGGCCAGCATCAACGAAGCGGCCACGGCCGAAACAAGGCGAATACGCAAGACTGCACTCCCGGAACACGAACGGCCCGCACGTTACACACGGCGGCCGGACGACACAACCGCGGGTGAATTGCCGCGACACCGCCGACCCTCGCTACAATCGACCTTCACATTACCTTTGCGAAACGCCAGGAGCGGACGTGAGCGACATCCTGCTGGGCAAGAGCGACATCGACGTGCTGCTGCGCGCCAGGTACGCGAACCGCCACGGCCTCATCGCCGGCGCCACGGGCACCGGCAAGTCGGTCACGCTGATGCGTCTTGCGGAAGGTTTCTCGCAGATGGGCGTCCCCGTCTTCCTCGCCGACGTCAAGGGCGATCTCGCCGGTCTGTGCGAACCCGGCGGCGGCAATGCGAAGGTCGACACGCGCGTCGCCGAACTCAAGCTCGACTGGAAGGCCGCCGCGAATCCGGTCGTTTTCTGGGACATTTTCGGCGAGCTGGGTCATCCGGTGCGCAGCACGATTTCCGAGATGGGCCCGAACCTGCTCGCGCGCCTGCTCGAACTCAACGAGACGCAGGAAGGCGTGCTCGACGTCGTGTTCAAGCTCGCCGACGATGAAGGCTTGTTGCTGCTGGATCTCAAAGATCTGCGTGCGCTGCTGACGTTCGCCGCGGAAAACGCGAAGGTCATTTCGCAACGCTACGGACTCATT
The DNA here is from genome assembly GCA_946482585.1 of uncultured Lysobacteraceae bacterium. The sequence goes on along the minus strand of CAMLSI010000421.1, from coordinate 3,463 downwards.
TCCTCGCCGTCGATCGCGGCGATCCAGCGCGCGCTGCTCAGCCTCGAACAAGCCGGCGGCGATCGCTTCTTCGGCGAACCCGCGCTCGACCTCAATGATTTCCTGCGCCAGGACATGAGCGGCCGCGGCATCGTCAACATCCTCGCCGCCGACAAGCTGGTCCTGAAACCCAAGCTGTATTCGACCTTCCTGCTCTGGATGCTGTCGGAACTGTTCGAGCGCCTGCCCGAAGTCGGGGATCTCGATCAGCCCAAGCTCGTGTTCTTCTTCGACGAAGCGCATCTGCTGTTCGACGACGCACCCGCGGCGCTGGTACAGCGCGTCGAGCAGGTCGTGCGTCTGATCCGTTCCAAGGGCGTCGGCGTCTACTTCTGCTCGCAGAATCCCGACGACGTGCCGCAGACCATCCTCGGCCAGATGGGCAACCGCGTGCAGCACGCGTTGCGCGCGTTCACGCCGCGCGACCAGAAAGCCGTCAAGGCCGCGGCCGAAACCTTTCCGCCGAATCCGAAGATCAAGAAAGTCGTCGACGCGATCACGCAGCTCGGCGTCGGCGAAGCGCTTGCGACAACGCTGCAGGACGGCGGCGTGCCGCTGCCGGTCGAGCGAGTGCTGATCGCGCCGCCGGGCTGCCGCATCGGTGCGATCACGGCAGCGGAACGCGCAACGATGCGCGCCCGCTCGCCGGTCGGCGGCAAGTACGACACGGACATCGACCGCGAATCGGCCTACGAGAAAATTGCCGCACGCAACGCCGAAGCCGAAGCCGCGGCGCCCGAGGAAGCCGAGCCGGCGGCGAAAAAGAAGGCCGGCAAGAGCGCCGACGAAGCCAACGGCTGGGGCGACATGATCAAGGGCGCGCTGTTCGGCACCGGTCGACGCCAGGGCGTCATCGAAGCGACCGCAAAATCCGCGATGCGCTCGGTCGGCAACCAGCTCGGCCGACAGATCCTGCGCGGCGTACTCGGCTCCATCCTCGGGGGTCGTCGCTGACCGCCCGCCCACCTCAATCCGACGACTTCCATGACTGACGAATCCATCGTGCCGTTCTGGCAACGGCTGCGCGAAATCACGCTGTATCCGGCCAAGACCGCGTCCCTGATCACCATCGGCGTGCTTGCCCTGGCGAAACTGCTGGGCTTGCTGCCCGGCCTCGTGGGTTGGCTGCTAGATCTGATCGTCACGGTAGCGCTGTATCGCTTCGCCTTCGAAGTGCTGCGCGCGACCGCCAACGGCCGCATGGAACCACCCGAAGGCATGAGCGAAACCGATTCGTCGCTGGGCTGGATGGGCATCTGGCTGCAAGTGATCTTCATCGTCGCCGGCGTTCTGCTGATCGCCCTGCTCGGCTGGATCGGCATCGCCCTCTGCGTCGTGATGATGTTCGGCTATCCGGGCGCCGTGATGTCGCTGGCGATCGACCAGAACCTCGGCCATGCGCTGAACCCGGGTACCTGGCTGCAGATCATGACGCGGCTCGGATGGCCTTATTTCGTCGCCTTCGGTCTGATGCTCCTGATCTTCATCAGCGCCGGCAACGCGCAGGCGATGCTGACCGACCTGCTGCCGCTGATCATCGGCCTGCCGGTATTCCATTTCATTTCCGGCTACGCCCTGATCGCGACCTTCCATCTGATGGGCTATCTGATCTGGCAGTACCAGGACGAGCTCGGCTTCACGCCCGACGCGGCGCCGATGCCGCTGATCAACCGCAATGCCGACCCGGACCAGTTCATCCTCGACGAAGCCGCGCAGATGGTTCGCGACGGCGAGACCGACCTCGCCACCGACGCGCTGCGTGCGCACCTGCGCGAGCGCGGCGGCACCGAGGCCGTGCACACGCAATATCGAAAACTGCTGCGGCTCAAGGGCGACACGGCAGAGCTCGTACGCCACGGCAAGGAATGGCTGCCGATGCTGCTCGCGCAGGATCGCGAGAAGGCGGCCGTGGAGCTCTATCGCGACCTCGTCGAACTCGATCCGGCCTACTCGATCGGCGACGCCGAATCGAACACGCGCCTCGCCAAGCGCGCGGCGGCGCTCGGACAGACGCAGCTCGCACTGCGCCTGATCAGCGGTTTCCACAAACGGCACCCGAAGAGCTCGGACATTCCGCAAATGTATCTGCTCGCGGCCCGTCTGCTCAGCGAGCGCATGGGCAAGGACGCAGAAGCCAAGGCATTGCTGACGCAGATCCGCACGGCGTATCCGACGCACGCGCTGATTCCGGAAGTCGATGCGCTGATGAAGCTCATCGAGTCGCTCGGGACGAAGAAGTCGGCGACGACCTGAAGCGGCGATGCGGGCCGGCGTTGCCGGCGGCGCTCCTGAACGACGATGCGGGCCGGCGTTGCCGGCGGCGCTCCTGAACGACGATGCGGGCCGGCGTTGCCGGCCCGCTGACCGATCAGCCTGTCGTGAAGCTTTCGCCGCAACCGCACTCGCCGGTCATGTTCGGGTTCTCGAACACGAACTGGGCGTTGAGGCCGGCTTTCTGGAAATCGATCGCGGTACCGTCGACGAGCGGCAGGCTCTTCGCATCCACGACGAGCTTCACGCCCGCATCCTCGACCCAGTGATCGTCGGCCGCGATCGTATCGGTGAGGTCGACGACGTAGCTGTAGCCGGAGCAGCCGGTGCGCTTCACGCCGAAGCGCACGGCCTTGGCATTCGTATCGCGGGCCAGGAAATCGAGCATGCGCTGGCGCGCGGCGGGAGTCAGGGAGATGGACATGGGCGGATTCTAGCAGGCTGTTGAGAAACGGCCTGCTGGTGCGATCCCGACAGGGATCGCACGGGAGTCGATCGCCAGCGAACGACTCCCGGAGAACGTGCGCGAGCTTCGCTTGCGCCGTTCGATGAAGAAACGGGCATTTGCCTGCTTCTCACCCCCGGCTAGAGGCCTGAGCCGGGACTGCCGAAAACGCGGTGCGCTTTGGCTCTGGACCGGCATGGGGCCGGAGCGGACCGAAAGCAAGGCCGGCGCCGCCTCCGGTGCAGTTCCGTTATCATCGCGGGCTTCCCGGCGCTTGCGGCGCCCACGTTCTGGCGGAGTAGAGATCCATGGCGGTAGTCAGCATCAAGGCCGCGCTGGCCGGCACGCATCCGGTCGGCAGCGAAGTCACGGTCCGCGGCTGGGTGCGTACCCGGCGCGATTCCAAGGCCGGCCTTTCGTTCGTGAATCTCAGCGACGGCTCGTGCTTCGATCCGATCCAGATCGTCGCACCGAACACGCTGCCTAACTACGAATCGGACGTGCTCAAGCTCACCGCCGGCTGCGGCGTCATCGCGACCGGCACGGTCGTCGAATCGCAGGGCAAGGGCCAGAGCTTCGAACTGCAGGCCAGCGCGATCGAGGTCACCGGCTTCGTCGACGATCCCGAAACCTATCCGATCCAGCCCAAGCCGCATTCGATGGAATTCCTGCGCGAAGTCGCGCACCTGCGCCCGCGCACGAACGTGT
>CAMLSI010000420.1 GCA_946482585.1 uncultured Lysobacteraceae bacterium | reverse complement strand
CATAGAAATTGAACCAGTTGTAGGGGTCCAGGCGCGCATGATGCTCCAGTCGCGCGGCATATCGCGCAAGCCATCCGTCGAGCCGCAGATTGCGTTCGCTGCGCGGAATCTCGATGCGGTCGGCGAAATGTTCGAAATACAGCGAATAGCGATTGCCGCCGCGATACAGGCCGAAGCAGAGCAGCACCGGCGTATCGAGCACCGATGCGATCAGGTACGGCGCGACCGGCAGCGGCGCGGATTCACCGAAGAACTCCGCGCGGCGTGTCGGCTCCTGCGGCCGCGCGCGATCGCCGAGCAGCGCGACGACTGCGCCCTGGTCGACCGCGTCCTTGATACCCAGCACGATGGCCGTGCCGCCCTCGGACGCATCGATGACGCTGCGGCCGATGGCCGGATTCAACGCATGCAGCAGCTCGGTGATCGCCGGCGTCTGCGACTTGTCGAGCACGACCTTGAGCTGCACCTCGGGTTTTTCGCGCGCGAGCACGCGCAGGATTTCGAAGCTGCCGAGGTGCGAGCCGAGCAGCAGCATCCCGCGGCCCTGATGGTAGGTGTCGAGCAGCAGGTCGAGGCCGTGGATTTCGAGCGCGAACTGACGGGCGTCGTCGCGCGCGAGCAGGAACACGCGATCGAGAATCACGCCGGAGAAGCGGTGGATGTGACGCATCACATCCAGCACGCCGGCCGGACGGCCGAGGACTCGGCTCAGAAAAGCGCGCGAGGCTTCGCGTTCGGGTCCGCGGCGCAAGTAGAAGTACAACGTGATCGGATACAGGAACAGTCGCGCGAACGGGCGACCGCCGTACAGCGCGATCGAACGGATCAGCCAGATCGCGAAATGGCCGCCGCCTTCAGGACGATCGGTCCAGTGGGGATTGCTCATGCCGTGCTCGCCTCGCCGCTGGCGATCAGGTCGCCGCCGCGCACTACGCGAAAACGCAGGCGTTCGTCCGCCAGATCGAGCTCGAGAGCGGCGTCCTGTTCCGGCAGCAGCGGTGCGACGAACTTGACCTGACGGAAGCCGACGATACGCCGGCCGTGACGGCGCGTCAGCGCCGCGGCGACCGTATCGAGCACGACCACGCCCGGTACGACCGGATTGCCCGGGAAATGGCCGGCCAGGCTCGGATGCGCGGCCGGAATACGGAAATTTTCGTGATGCACGACTGACGCCCTGGCGAAAAACGGAGCTGCGGGAGGAGGCTCGAAACGACCTGTGCCGACGGGGGGGCGACGCTGCGCTCCACGGTCCCGCGCGCCTGCAGTCTCGCCTCCGAATGTCGACATTCCTGCGGTTTCCGCGGGAAATCTGCCCGATCCGCCCCCACCGGCGCGGCGCAAGCATCGCGGGTTTGACGAAGCGCGGCAAGCGAGGGTAGCGGTCTAGTCGCTTCCTGCACCGTCGTGCAACACGCGACGCCAGTTCTGTACGACCTTGCCGAAGTAGCGTCGCGGCGTGTCGTGGGGCAGGTGGCGCAGATGCCAGTGGCGCCAGGCGAATTCGGCGACCGAGAACAGACCGATCACGATGAAGCCGCCGAGATGCAGATACCAGTTCGCCCAGTACTCCGGCACGGCGAACGGAGCGGGAAGGCCCAGGCGCGAAAAAATGCCGTTCGGCGTGGCGCCGGCGGCGCAGGCCAGCATGACCAGCGCCTGTGTGCCGAGCAGCAGGGTCCAGGCCCAGGTCAGGCTGCGCGCGTAGTGGCGCACGCCTGGCTGGGCGAGCCGCTGTTCGCCCTCGAACGCGAGGATCGCGCGGGCGACGAGTGGCCGGCGGCCGGGCAGCAAGGTGCGCCCGAAGAACCAGGCCATGCCCGCGTTGATGAACACCGGTACGAGCAGCAGCACGATCTCCGCCTGGCGGCGCTGCAGCAGCCACAGCGTGCCGGCGACGGCCGAGATCCAGGCGATCCAGGCCAGCCGGTTGCCGCTCCTGAGTCCGCCCAGCAGCAACAGGCTGATGAGATCCACGGCCGCGAGCGCCGAGATCCAGCTGCGCTGCAGCGAATACGCGAGCAGCAACAGCAGCGGATACAGCAAGAGCAGGGTCAGCGCGAAGTAGGGCGGTCGTTGCGGCGGTGGCGAGGTCATGCGCGTACTGCAGGAAGGCGCGGGCCGGCACGGCGCGCAAGCCGGTTATGATACGGCGCTCGATTGGCTTGGGGGCGATGGCTGGACATGGAAAATCAGGCAGAAGGCCGGTTCGATTGCGATGTGCTCGTCGTCGGCGGCGGACCGGCGGGATCGACCACGGCGACACTGCTGCAGCGTCGCGGCCTCAAGGTGCTGCAGCTCGAGAAGGACCACCATCCGCGCTTCCACATCGGCGAATCGCTGCTGCCGGCGAACATGCCCATCCTCGAAGAGCTCGGCGTGCTCGAGGAAGTCCGCGGCATCGGCATGCTCAAGCTCGGCGCCGACTTTCCCGAAGTCGGCGACAGCTACCGCACCTATCATTTCTCCCGCTCGCTCGGCAAAACGCCGCCCTATGCGTTCCAGGTCAAGCGTGAGGAGTACGACGAAATCCTGTTTCGCAACGCACAGCGCAGCGGCGTCGACGCGCGTGAAGGCGTCAAGGTCGACCGCGTCGAGATCCAGGCGGACAGCAGCTGCATCGCGCAGGCGACGGCCGAGACCGGCGAGAAGCTGACCATCCGTGCGCGCTACCTCGTCGATGCGAGCGGTCGCGACACGCTGCTCGGCAACGCGCTGAAGATCAAGGTCAAGAACACCCAGCATCAGAGCGCGGCGATCTTCGCGCACTTCAAGGGTGTCACGCGGCGTCCGGGCGAAGAAGCCGGCAACATCAGCATTTATCGCTTCGACTACGGCTGGTGCTGGTTCATTCCGCTCGCCGACGGTCTCATGAGCATCGGCTGCGTCTGCTTCCCGGAATATCTGAAACAGCGTCGCGGCCGTACCGGCGAATTCCTGCTCGAGACGCTCAAGCTCATGCCCGGCGCGGTCGAGCGCATGGCCGACGCCGAGATCGTCGGCGAGGTCCGCGTGACCGGCAACTACTCCTATACCTGCAGTGCGATGACCGGCCGCGGCTTCGTCATGGTCGGCGACGCGTTCGCCTTCGTCGACCCGGTGTTTTCCTCGGGCGTCTACCTCGCGATGCACAGCGGCAAGCACGCCGCGTCGCTCGTCGATGCGATCCTGAAGAATCCCGCGCAGGAAACCGCGCTGCAGGCTGCGTTCGAGAAGCGCATACGCCGCGGCGTGCGCGTGTTCTCGTGGTTCATCTACCGCTTCAACTCGCCGGTCATGCGCAGCCTGTTCGCGGCGCCGCGCAATGTGCTCAAGGTGGAGCAGGGCGTGATCTCGATGCTGGCCGGCGACGTGTTCGACAGCGGTCCGGTCATGCGCCGCCTGCACCTGTTCAAGGCGATCTACGCCGCGACGGGTCTCGCGAATTTCCGCCGCTGGTGGAACGACCTGCGTGAGCGTCGGCGCCAGTCGACGAGCCAGTTCACCGGCGGCACGACGCCGGTCGATCCGCTCTAGCGCAGTCCGCGCCGCGAAGCGACGGTGGCGGCCACTGCCGCGCCCGCCTGCGCAAACGAGCGTAGGCGCGCAGCTACCCTACGGCTTCATGTACGGCGAGCCGCGTTCGGGCCTGAGGATTTCGAAAACGGATCCGATCGAATCCGGAGCGGCGGTGGAAGACGGATCTTCCGCCTGCGGTCAATTGACGCGGTTCTGCTCGATATGTGCGGACAAGGCGCGCAGGGAACCGAAAATACGCTTGTTTTCTTCGTTGTCGGAGCGCAGCTGGAAGCCGTAGCGCTTGGAGACGGCCAGCGCGATTTCGAGCGCATCGATCGAGTCCAGGCCGAGATCTCCGCCGAACAGGGGGGCCTCGGGCTCGAACTGGTCTGGCGTCACGCCGTCCAGATTCAGGCTGTCGACAAGGAGCTCGGCGAGCTCGCGCTCGGCGGGAGAGAGTTGCGCCATCGGGATTTCCACTGAGTCGGCGCGGCGCCGGACCGGCGGCCGCTGCGGCGCGCGAGTGTATCATACGGGTTTGCCCGGCCATTCCGGCGGGTTCAGGGACCTCATTCGCCGATGCCATTGCTCTCGATGCCGCGCCTCGTGGCGCACTGCCGCGGGGTACTTCCCGCATGAGCTTCGACCGCGGCCTGCCGGCGTTGGGCGTGACCTATGCCGATGCCGGACTCGACAGTCTGCTGAGCGATCCTGCGGTGCTTGCCGTCATCGGCTTCGGCCCCGCCGCGCCGCAGTCGACCGATCCGCGCTACCTGCGCGTCGGGCTGGAGCCGCTCGGCGGGCGCGCACCGTTCGAAGTCTGGCGTGCGCCCGGCAGCGTCGAGCACGGGCGCGACGGTGCAGTGCGCTGGGCCGGTTCGCCCGACTATTGCTTCGGCAGCATCGAAGTCGCCGAGGCGGACTACCCCACGTTGGCCGAGGCGACCGAAGCGGCCTATGCCGAGCTGTCGCGCTTCACGGTGACGCGGCAATGGCCGCATCTGCTGCGCATCTGGAACTACCTCGCGGCGATCAACGAAGGCGTCGGCGATGCCGAGCGTTACAAGCATTTCTGCACCGGCCGTTCGGCCGGCATGCGCAGCGTGCATCGCCAGGGCTTCGCCGCGGCCAGTGCGATCGGCCGCAGCGACGGCGAAGCGGTGCTGCAGGTGTACTGGCTCGGCGCGCGCGAAGCCGGTG
>CAMLSI010000419.1 GCA_946482585.1 uncultured Lysobacteraceae bacterium | reverse complement strand
GCACTGCCGAGCGAGCGCGACCTCGCACAGCAGCTCGCGCTGTCGCGCGTGACCGAGCATTGGACCAAGCCGCTCGATACGAATCGCGTCGAAGTGTTCATGCGCGAGCGGCCCGAGCGGCGCATCGCCGCGTAAACCCAAAAAAACGGCGCAGTCCGAGGGACTGCGCCGTTCGGCAGCGCGACCAGCGCGCGGCCGCACGCGGCGATCAACGCTGCGTGTTGTCGAGACAGGCCGAATATTCGTAGCTGGCGATCTTGCCGTCGCGATCCGTATCGCAGTCGGCGACGACCGTGCGTGCCTGCGTATTCGCCGCGAATTCCTCGGCCGAGATGTAGCCGTCGCGATTGCGATCGAGCGCCGTCAGGCTTTCGCTGCGCGACGGCAAGGTTCGCGCGCCGTTGATTGCGGACGACGGCAACGGCGCCGTCGGCACGGCCACGTTCGGCGCGGCGGCTCCGGTCGGATTCTGCGGCGCGATCGCCGGGCTTTGCACCGTATTCGGCGCGACGACGTCCGGCGTCGTGTTCGGCGTCAGCGGCGTCGGCGCGTTCGGATCACGCACGCCCTGATTCGCCGACGGGTTCGACGGCAGGCCCACCGGCGGCGCGGCCGGCGCCGAATTTTGCGGCGGATTCGGCGTGCTCAGGCGCGACGGCGCGGCCGGCGGCGAGTTCGACGGCAGCGGTTGCGCCGTCGGCGTTTGTGTCGGTGTGGCCGCATTCGGCGGCTGGGCCGTCGCAGGCGGAGCCGCCGACGGTGCCGGTGCAGTCGACGGCGGCGCGGCCGTCGTGCCGGATTGCGCAAGCGCAAACGTGCATGCGAGCGTGAGCGGAACAGCGACAAGCAGGGCAAGGCGGTTCGTCGTCATGATGCGTCCCTCGTCATGGAGCCGTCACACGGGCGAACGCGCGACGGCGTCGGTCATTCTTCGTCGTCGTATTCGATGACGACATTGCGGTCGCGGGCGAGCGCTTCGGCGACGCTGCGCACGCGATCGATCGCAAGCGCATTGGGCACGCGTACCTCAATCTGGTGGAAACCTTCGGATTCGTCGTCCGGCAATCCGGCCGAACTCGAGTCCTCGTCGTCCATGTGCGGCATCAGATCGCCGATCTCCTCGACGTGCTCGACGCCTTCAATGGCCGAGAGCAGGTTGATGAGTTCGCTCGCGACGTCATCGTTGCCGGTCAGTTGCAGGCGCAGCATCGACATGAGTCAGCCCGCCGTGTTGCCGAATACGTATGCGTCATGGCGACCCGGCGCGCACGCGCGCAGCGCGCGTACCGGCGGCGGGCCTTGCGGCGGGGTCGGCGGTTCGGGCTGGGCCGGCGGCGTCTCGCCGGGCTGCTGCGGCGTCGGATCGCCCGGCGTCACAGGGCGATGCAGGCGGATGAAGTCTTCGCGGCTCATGCGGCGCTCCTTGGTGGCAAGCGAGCTGTCGCAATCGGCATGCCACGCGAAAACGGCGCTGCAACAGGCGATCGCACGGCGTAGGGGCGTGCAGCTCGCGCTGTACGAGGCGACGATCTTGCGATCTGCAACATTTGCCGCGGGGCAGCGAACGCGACGATGTCGCGCGCGGGAGCGGGTTCAGCGCGTCTGCGCGAACACGGTGATTTCTTCGCGGTCGTGGTACAGCTGCTTCGCGCGGATCTCGAGTTCGCGCCCGGCTTCGTTCGCTGCGGCCTGCATCGCCTCGAAGGCCTGCTGCACTTCGGCGTAGCGCTTCTTCATCGGCAGCTTGAGGTTGAACACGCTGCGATGGCACCAGCCCGCGGCCAGCCACTCGGCCATGCGCGCAGCGACGCGGCGCGGCTGTTCGACCATGTCGCAGACCATCCAGTCGACGCGCTGCCGCGGCTGGAAGCGGAAACCGTCTTCGCGCTTGTGCGTGACGAGCCCGGACGCCATGAGCGCCTCGTCCATGGGGCCATTGTCGACCGCCGTGACCTGCAGGCCGCGGCGTACGAGCTGCCAGGTCCAGCCGCCCGGCGCGGCGCCGAGGTCGACCGCGGTCATGCCGGGCTTGAACCATCGTTCGCGCTCGCCCGCGCTGAGCAGGACCTGCAGCGCCTCGTCGAGCTTGAGCGTGGAACGGCTGGGGGCCTCGCGCGGAAATCGGAGCCGCGGTATGCCCTGCGGCCATGGCGCCGAGTGATCGACGAGCGCGAGTCCGAGCAGGCAGCGCTCGCCGGTCGGAAACAGCGCATGCAGCCGCCACGGACTGGTGGCGTCGAGCATGCCTTCGCGGCGCAGGTGCTGCACGAAGGCGTTGTTGAAACTGCGGCAGAACGCAGCGAGCGGCTTGGCCGCGTCGCTGTCGGGCGTTTCGACCCAGACGTCGCGCACGCGAAAACCCGGCGGCAACGCGGCCAGCAGCGGCGTCAGACGATCCTCACGCGGCAGCGCCTTGAACTGGCCGATCACGGCCAGCGACTGGCGCGCGAAGGTCAGGCGCGACCAGCCGAGCAGGCGCAGCAGCGCATCGGGCGCGCCCTGCTGCGTCAGCACGAATTCGGCGAAGCCTGCATTGCGCTCGGTACGTGCGAAACCCGCGACGCCGGCCTGCGCCGCGGTCGCATCGAGTTCCTGCGCGGCTTCGCTCTCGAAGCCTGCGCGGCAGTAGACGACCACGCCGCTCGCGAACGGTGCGCTGGTCAGGGGCGTGGTCATCGATGAGCCTCCAAGGCTGCCATGCGGCGCCGCGCCGCTCGACCCTGCACGCAGCAACGCGCGGCGCGATGCAACACCGCCTGACGGCCATTGGGGAGCAGCGCGACCCCTTCCATATGCGTCAACAGGCCCTAATACATCAAGCCGCCGCGCGCGCTGTACGCGGCGAGTGCGCGGCGTGCGTCGTCGCGCAGGATGTCGCGGCGAACCTGCACGCCGCGACGTTCGAGTTCGCCGATCCAGTCGGCCGGCAGAGGGCCTTCGTCGAATTCCGTGAGTTCCTCGACGTCTTCGCTGCGTGCGCCGATCAGCAGCTCGTCGACACCGGCCCAGACCGTCGCGCCGTAACACTGGCAGCACGGCTGCGCGCTCGTCGCGAGCGCATAGCGGCGGCCGTCGTCGTTGAGGCGGTAGCGTTGCGTGCGGGCCTGGGCGGTCATGTACGCCATCATCTCCGCATGCGCCACCGAGCAATTGTGCTGCACCACACGATTGACGCCGGCCGCGACCACGCGGCCGTCCGCATCGAACACGGCCGCGCCGAAGGGGCCGCCGGTATCGAGTTCGACGTTGCGCTGGGACAGGCGGATCGCGAGGCCGACCTTGTCTTCGTCGCTGACGTAGCGCGCGGCCGGATCGATCTCGTCGTGCACCCAGGCGGGCAGGGTCAGGTGGACCTGGACGTAAAGCATGCGGAATCCCTCCAGTCGTCGTGCGCGATCGCGCCGTGCGTTTCGCGCGGCGGCGCTCAGTTCTTGCCGGCCTTGGCCCAGGAATCGCGCAGGGTGACGGCGCGATTGAACACGGGTCTGTCCGCGGCGTGGTCGTGGCGATCGGCGACGAAGAAGCCGAGGCGCTCGAACTGGAACGCGGTCTCCGGTGCCGCGTCGGCGGCGGCCGGCTCGATCCAGCCGCGCACGACGCGTTTGGATTCCGGGTTCAGATGATCGCGATAGGACTTGCCGTCGCTGTCGTCGTCAGGGTTCGCGACGTTGAACAGGCGGTCGTAGAGACGAATCTCCGCGGCGATCGCGTGTGCGGCGCTGACCCAGTGGATCGTGCCCTTGACTTTGCGGTCCGCGCCCGGCAGGCCCGGCCGTGTGTCCGCGTCCAGCGCGCAGTGCACGGCGACGACGTTGCCGTCGGCGTCCTTGTCCAGCGATACGCATCGGACGATGCCGACCCCGCGCAGGCGCACCTCACCGCCGGGTACGAGGCGATGGAAGCCCTTCGGCGGCACTTCCATGAAATCTTCGCGCTCTATCCAGAGTTCGCGCGAGAGCGGCACGGCGCGCGTGCCGAAGGCCTCGTTCTTCGGATGATTCGGGAAGGTCAGCGTTTCCTCGTGATCCGCGGGCAGGTTGTCGATGACGAGCTTCAGCGGGTCGATGACCGCGAGGCGCCGCGTCGCGCTCGCGTCGAGCTCTTCGCGGACGCAGCCCTCGAGCACCGAGAATTCGATGACGCTGTTCTGCTTGGTCACGCCGACGCGGTCGCAGAGCAGACGCAGCGCCGACGGCGGGAAGCCGCGGCGGCGCACGCCCGACAGCGTCGGCATGCGCGGATCGTCCCAGCCCGAGACCAGCCCCTCGTTCACGAGCGTCATGAGCTTGCGCTTGCTCATCACGGTGAAATCGAGATTCAGGCGCGAGAACTCGATCTGCTGCGGCCGCCCGGCGGGTGCGGTCAGGCCGCGCTCGGTCAGCGAGGCGGTGAGCTCGGGATGATTCGGCAGGTCGATCTCGCGCAGGAACCAGTCGTACAGCGGCCGGTGGTCTTCGAATTCCAGCGTGCACAGCGAGTGCGTGATGCCTTCGACCGCGTCGGAAATGCAGTGCGCGTAGTCGTACATCGGATAGATGCACCAGGCTGCACCGGTGTTCTGGTGCTCGACGTGGCGGATGCGGTAGATCGCCGGATCGCGCAGGTTGATGTTGCCCGAGCTCATGTCGATCTTGACGCGCAGCGTGCGCGCGCCGTCCGGGAATTCGCCCGCGCGCATGCGGCGGAACAGGTCCAGGTTCTCCTCGACGCTGCGGTCGC
>CAMLSI010000418.1 GCA_946482585.1 uncultured Lysobacteraceae bacterium | reverse complement strand
ACCAAGCTCGAACTCGACCGGCGCCTGTTGCGCGGCCGCATCCAGCAATTGCAGGAACGCCTCGAGAAAGTCGCGCTGCAGCGCGAACAGACACGACGCAGCCGTCAGCGCAACGCAGTGCCGCTGGTGTCGCTGGTGGGGTATACCAACGCCGGCAAGTCCACCCTGTTCAACCGGCTCAGCGGCGCGAGCGTCTATGCGGCCGATCAATTGTTCGCGACGCTGGACCCGACTTTGCGCCGTATCGACGGGCTGCCCTGCGGGCCGTTCGTGCTCGCCGACACGGTCGGCTTCATCCGCGACCTGCCGCACGACCTCGTCGCTGCGTTCCAGTCGACGCTGGCCGAAACGCGCGACGCCGACCTGCTGCTGCATGTCGTCGATGCGTCCGACCCGGAACGCGACCAGCGCATGGCGGACGTGGAGGCCGTGCTCGCCGAGATCGGCGCCGCTGACGTGCCGCAACTGCTCGTGTTCAACAAGATCGACAATCTCGACGGCATGGCGCCGCGTCGCGACGATATCGAGGCCGGCTTGCAGCCGCGCGTCTGGCTGTCGGCGGGGCAGGGCGAGGGTCTCGACCTGTTGCGCGAGGCGCTCGTCGAGCTGCTCGGGCGCGATCGCCTCCGTTCTGAACTGCGCCTCGCGCCGTCGCAGGGGCGCCTGCGCGCACGGCTCTACGAGGCCGGTGCCGTGAGTGCCGAATCCGCGGCCGACGACGGCGGCTGGGTGCTCGCGCTCGATGCCCCGCGCGCGCGGCTGCAGGCGTTGTTCGGGTTGGCCGACGGCGACGGCGACTACCTGCGTGCGGCGCTCGGCGACGTACCGGCGGCACGCGGCGATTGACGCCGCGGCCCGGCCTTGAGTCCGGCGCGGACGTCCCGATCTAGTCCGACGTCGTTCCCCGGCTTCGGCGTGTGTCTGCGCCGATTCCGGTACAATCCTGCCGCAATCGTCCCCGACGACGCCCCGCGTCCGTCTCAACGGTTGCCGACCGGACAACCGTTTTCCCTACTGTCCTGTCCCCAGCGGCAACGCGCAGGAATCTCCGGATTTCTCGCGAGCGAAGCGTGACCGGAACCGTGCGATCAGCGGGTCCCGGGCCGCGGGCGACTCGCGCGAGGCACCGGACGGAACGACGCGGCGGCCGCCGGCTACAGGATGCGGCGAGTGCGGGTGTTCACCAACGACGTGCCGGCGACGGCACGGGCAATGACGAGGTCAACTCATGGCATGGAATGAGCCGGGCAAACGCGATCCCTGGCGCGGCAACCAGAAAGGCCCGGATATGGAAGACGCGCTGCGACGGTTGCGCGAACGCTTCGGCAACCTGTTCGGCGGCGCGAGCGGCGGTGGGGGCGGCAGCATTCTCGTGGTGGTGGCCGCGATACTGCTCGCGTGGATCGCCCTCGACAGCTGGGCCGTGGTCAATGCGCGCGACGTCGGCGTCGTACAGCGCTTCGGCAAGAAGACCCGCGTCATGAGTCCCGGCTTCAATCTGAAGTGGCCGCGGCCGATCGAGACAGTGACCAAGGTCAAGATCAAGGACGTGCGCCTGCTCGCCGACAGCGTGCGCATGCTCACGATGGACGAGAACATCGTCCAGATCGATTTCAACGTGCAGTACCAGGTCAGCGACGCCGAGAAGTTCCTGTTCCACGTCAAGGACGTCGACAGCCTGACCGTGAAGCAGGCGTCCGAGAGCGCGGTGCGCCAGGTCATCGGCGGCAGCGCGATGGACACGATCCTGTCGGGCCAGGGCGCCGAGCTCGTCGCCGAGACCAAAAAGGTGCTGCAGGCCACGCTCGACGTCTACGACGCCGGCATCACGGTGACCGAAGTGAATTTCCAGTCGGTCGCGCCGCCGCACGAGGTCAAGGACGCATTCGACGACGTGACGAATGCGCGCGAGAACAAGCAGCAGACCGAGAACGAAGCGCAGGCCTACGCCAATCAGGTCGTGCCGGAAGCGCGCGGCCAGGCCGCCCGCATCAAGGCCGAGTCGGAAGGCTATCGCGCCGAGCGCATCGCGCGCGCGCAAGGCGAGGCCGATCGCTTCAATCAGCTCATCACGCAGTACAAGACGGCGCCCGAAGTCACGCGCAAGCGCCTGTATCTCGAAACCATGCAGCAGGTGCTCCGCGACAACGTCAAGGTCGTCGACGCGAGCAACGGCCGCAGCCTCATCAATGTGCCGATCGACCGGCTGGTGCCGGCGGCGACGAGCCTCGCGCCCGGCGCCGGCGTGCTGGCGCCCTCGAATGACGACACGCGCACGGCGCGGGGAGGCCAGCAATGAAATCGTTCGTCGCGCTGATCGCCGCGCTGCTGGTGCTGCTCGGCATCAATTCCACGTTCGTCGTGCGTGAAGGCGAGACCGCGCTGCTGCTGCAGTTCGGCCGCATCGTCCGCGCCGGCTACGAGCCGGGCCTGCAGTGGAAGCTGCCGTTCGTGCAGCAGGTACTGCGCTTCGACAAGCGCATCCTCGGGCTCGATACCAAGCCGGAGCGCTACCTCACTTCGGAAAAGAAGAGCGTGCTCGTCGATTTCTACGTGAAGTGGAAGATCGACGACGTCGCGCTGTACTACGGCGCGTCGGGCGGCGTCGAGGACCAGGCCACGCTGCGTCTGACGCCCATCGTCAAGGACGCGCTGCGCTTCGAGTTCAACGCGCGTCCGCTGCACGAGCTCATCGCCGACGGCCGCGTCGACATCACGACGCACGTGCGCGACAAGGCGAATGCGGCGACGCGCAGTTCGCTCGGCATCCAGATCGTCGACGTGCGCATCAAGGGCATCAACTTCCCCGAGGAAGGCACGGTGCTGACCTCGGTCTACGAGCGCATGCGCGCCGAACGCAAGCAGGTCGCGAACGACCTGCGCGCGCGCGGCAAGGAGGCCGGCGAAACCATTCAGGCCGATGCCGACCGTCAGCGCCAGGTGCTCCTCGCCGAAGCGAGCAAGGACGCGCAGTCGGTCCGCGGCGAAGGCGACGCGAAGGCGGCCGAGATCTACGCCGCGGCCTATGGCAAGGACCCCGAGTTCTATTCGTTCGTGCGCAGTCTCGAGACCTACCGCGAGGCGTTCCGCAACGGAAATGGCGTATTGCTGCTGGACCCGAAGTCCGAACTCCTGCGTTATTTCGACGACACCAAATAAGCGGTGAAGGACTTCAACGCCGCGCTCTGTCTCGTGCTCGTCGTCGAGGGATTGTTCCTGTTCGCGCTGCCGGCCGTGTGGAAGCGCATGGCCGCGCTGCTGCAGAGCGTCGGCGAGCGCGAACTGCGCATCGCCGGCGCGGTGATGATCGCGGTCGGGCTGCTCGCGCTGCAGCTCGTGCGACGCGTGTTCTGACCATGCGCGTCGCGGATTTTTCGACGGTCGCGTTCCGTGCGGACGCGGGCGTCTTTTCGTTTCCAGCTTGAGGATGGAGTCATGGGCAAGTCAGTCGTAATCCTCGGCGCCCAATGGGGCGACGAAGGCAAGGGCAAGATCGTCGATCTGCTGACCGAAGAAGTCGGTGCCGTCGTGCGTTTCCAGGGCGGGCACAACGCCGGCCACACGCTCGTCATCGGCGGCAAGAAGACGGTGCTCCACCTGATTCCTTCGGGCATCCTGCGCGACGAGGCGCTCTGCCTGATCGGCAACGGCGTCGTGCTGTCGCCGGCTGCGCTCAAGACGGAAATCGCCGAGCTCGAGGCCCAGGGCGTCGACGTGCGCTCGCGCCTGAAGATCTCGCCGGCCACGCCGCTGATCATGCCGTACCACATCGCCGTCGATCAGGCGCGCGAAAAAGCGTCGGGCGCGAAGGCGATCGGCACGACGGGTCGCGGCATCGGTCCCGCCTACGAAGACAAGGTCGCGCGCCGCGGCATCCGTGTCGCCGACTTGTTCTATCCGGACCAGCTCGCCGACAAGCTGCGCGACGCGGTCGACTATCACAACTTCGTGCTGGAAAACTGGCTCAAGGCCGACACCGTCGACTACCAGAAGGTGCTCGATGAGGCGCTGACGTTCGGCCACTACGTCAAGCCGATGGTCGACGATGTCTCGACGATCCTTTACGACCTGCGCAAGGCCGGCAAGAAGATCCTGTTCGAAGGTGCGCAGGGTTCGTTGCTCGACATCGATCACGGCACCTATCCGTACGTGACCTCGTCGAACACGACGGTCGGCGGCGCCTACGCCGGCAGCGGCGTCGGCGCGCGCGATATCGATTACGTGCTCGGCATCGCGAAGGCCTATGCGACGCGTGTCGGCGGCGGTCCGTTCCCGACCGAACTCAACGACGACATGGGCGAGCTGCTGCGCAAGCGCGGCAACGAATTCGGCGCGACCACGGGCCGTCCGCGCCGTTGCGGCTGGATCGATCTGGTCGCGCTCAAGCGTGCCGTACAGATCAACGGCATTTCGGGTCTTGCGATCACCAAGCTCGACGTGCTCGACGGCCTGCCGACGATCAAGGTCTGCATCGCCTACGAATACCGCGGCAAGCAGCGCACGCTCGCGCCGCTGGACGCGGCCGGCTGGGAAGAATGCAAGCCCGTGTATCTGGAATTCCCGGGCTGGAGCGAACCGACCTCGGGCGTGCGCGAATTCTCCAAGCTGCCGCCGGCGGCGCGCGCCTACCTGCGCGCGGTCGAAGAGCTCGCCGAATGCCCGCTCGCGCTCGTCGCGACCGGCGCCGACCGCGACGACACCATCATCCTGCGCGATCCGTTCGCC
>CAMLSI010000417.1 GCA_946482585.1 uncultured Lysobacteraceae bacterium | reverse complement strand
GCAGCGCCTTTACAGCAGGCTGTGCGGCGTGGCGCCCAGACCCCGAAAACGCAGTGCGCTGCGCTGGTTGTGGCGATGGACATGGCGCCTGTCGCTGGCGTGGGTGGTCGGCAGCGTGCTGCTGGTCGTGGTGCTGCGCTTCGTGCCGATCGGCTACTCGGGATTCATGCTGCAGCGGCAGGCGTCGGCCTGGCTCGCCGGCGAACGCGAGTTCGAGCTGCGCCAGCGCTGGGTCCCTCTGGGGCAGGTATCGTCGGCGCTGCCGATCGCGCTGGTGGCGGCCGAAGATCAGAAGTTCCCGCTGCACCACGGGTTCGATGTGGAAGCGATCCGCGACGCGATCGAGGACGCCGAAGACGGCGAGCGCCTGCGCGGCGCGAGCACGATCAGCCAGCAGACGGCGAAGAACCTGTTTCTCTGGAACGGACGCAGCTTCGTGCGCAAGGGGCTCGAGGCGTACTTCACGGTGCTGATCGAGCTGTGCTGGTCCAAGCAGCGCATCCTCGAGGTCTACGTGAACGTGGCCGAGTTCGGCGATGGCGTCTACGGCGCCGCCGCGGCCAGCGAGGTGTATTTCCGCAAGACCCCCGGCGCGCTGACCGCGCGCGAATCGGCGCTGCTCGCCGCGGTGCTGCCGAATCCGCGGCGGCTTCGCGTCGACAAGCCCAGCGCCTACGTGCAGCGCCGCGTCGCCTGGATCGAACGGCAGGCACGGCAGCTCGGCGGGCCGGCGTATCTGCAGGGCAAATAGCCGGCGCGAGCGGACTCCCGGCGCCGCCGTTCACTGCATCCTTACCTGCCGACGCGGGTTACTCGCTACTGTAACCGGGTCCCGCTAGCATCCCCGGGTTCTGTCCAGTCGATCCGTGCCCATGCAAACGCTCGCCGTCGTCGTCCCCGCCTACAACGAAAGCGATGGTCTGCGCGAATTCCAGCGCCGCCTCGGTCTCGTGTTCGATGCGCTCGATCTCGCCTGCAGCGTGCTCTATGTCGATGACGGCAGCCGCGACGACACCTGGGACGTGATGGAGTCGCTGCGAGCGGCCGATCCGCGCGTGGCGACCCTGAAGCTCAGCCGCAATTTCGGCAAAGAGCTCGCGCTGACCGCGGGCATCGACCATGTCGACGCCGACGCCGTCGTGGTCATCGACGCGGACCTGCAGGATCAGCCCGAACTCATTCCCGAATTCGTCGCGCGCTGGCGCGAGGGCTACGACGTCGTCTACGGCACGCGTTCGAATCGCGCCGGCGAGACGGCATTGAAGAAACTCACCTCCGCGGCGTTCTACCGCGTCATGGAGAAGATGAGCGACCTGCCGGTGCCGCGCGATACCGGTGATTTCCGGCTCATGAGCCGCCGCGTCGTGGATGCGCTGAGGTTGCTGCGGGAGCGACAGCGTTTCATGAAGGGCCTGTTCACCTGGGTCGGCTTCAGCCAGGCCTCGATCGTCTACGACCGCGATCCGCGCTTCGCCGGCGACAGCAAATGGAACTATTGGAAACTGTGGAATTTTGCGCTTGAGGGGATCACGTCGTTCTCGTCGTTCCCGCTGCGCCTCGCGACCTACGTCGGTTTCGTCGCGGCGCTGATCGCTTTCGTGTTCGGCGTCGTGGTCTTCGTCAAGGCGCTGTTCTTCGGCGATCCGGTGCGCGGCTATCCGTCGCTGATGGTGGTCGTGCTGTTCCTCGGCGGCGCGCAGCTCATGGCGCTCGGTATGATCGGCGAATACCTCGGCCGCACCTATGTCGAGTCCAAGCAGCGTCCGTTGTATCTCGTCGACCGCCACCATGCTGCGTCGTCGGAACGATCCGCGGAGCGCGACGCGGCCTAGACCATACGCGACCGAACCATCGGTCTATGGACTCAGTTGCCGTGGCTAGGGCATCCTCCTGCGGTCTCGTTTCGGGGTTGCGGGACATCCGAACCACGGCGCAGCGGGATTCCTGACGCCGCCATCGATTCTGCCGGCAGCGCAACAGGGATGGCATGCGCATGCATGCGCGCGGCCGGCCTGCGCGGAGTTGCAACGCATGTCCGTTCCGTACGTGCCGCCGTCGCGGCTTTGTCTTGCACTGGCCGCCGCTGGGCTGGCCGCGAGCGCCTGTCAGACCAGTCCGTCGCGCAACTTCGCCGCCGCCGGGCGCGAGCACGAAGAACACGAGCAGGCCGCTCCGCCCAAGGGCGACTACTGGGCTCAGCGCGCGTCGTATCCGACCGGCGATTTCCAGCCGCTGTGGCTCGCCGAATCCGCGCGCGCCGAGAAACAGATCCGTGCCGCCGTGCCGCAGGGCGACAAGAGCTACCGTCGTTCGTCGCAGTCGCCGCTCGCGCTCGACCCGGCCGCTTTCACCTCGCTGGGGCCGAAGCCGCTCAACGACACTGAATTCGGTTTCGGCCATGTGTCCGGTCGCGTCAACGTGATCGCGGTCGACCCGGTCGATACCACGGTCGCGTATCTCGGATCGGACGGCGGCGGCGTCTGGAAGACGACGAACTGCTGTTCGTCGACGACGACTTGGCAGCTCACGACCGACGTGGCGTCCGTCGTCAATGCGGCGGTCGGCGATATCCATATCGATCCCAACAATCACACCACGATCTACGCCGGTACCGGCGATCTTCGCTACGGCTCGTTCTCGTTCGGCTCGGCCGGACTGCTCAAGAGCACCGATGCCGGCGCGACCTGGGCCGTGCTCGGCGAGAACGAGTTCGGTCCGCTGTACGGACCTTCGGCCAACGGTTTCCCGCAGTATCAGGCGATTGGCAAGGTCGTCGTCGATCCGAACGATTCGAGCAAGGTCGTCGTCGGCACGAAGACCGGACTCTATTTCTCGTACAACGGCGGCACGAACTGGTCGGGACCGTGCTACACGAACGCGTTCACGACCGGGGCCGGCGCGCAGCGCCAGGACATCACCGGGTTGATCGCCGTCGATCTCGGCACGACCACGACGCTGTACGCCGCGGTCGGTACGCGCGGCACGCCGACGCCGGTGCAGCCCGACCTCGACAAGAACGGCGCGAACGGCGTCTACCAGACGGCGATGCCGGCGGCCGGCTGTCCCGCCGACGGGGCGTGGACCCTGCGCAATGTCGGTTGGCCTGCGGGCACCGGCGACGGCACGCCGTCGACGACGCGCGGCCGTATCGAGCTCGCGGTCGCACCGAGCAACAACCAGATCATGTACGCGATGGTCGCCGACGTGACGACGCGCAACGTGAACTCGGTGCTGAAATCCACCGATGCCGGCGCGACGTGGACCCAGACCACGACGTCGAGCGGCTTCACCGGCTGCGGCAACGCCGGCACGCAGATGTGGTACGACGCCGGCCTGACCGTGTCGCCGACCGACCCGAACACGGTGTTCGCGAGCGCGGTAGATCTGTTCCGTTCGACCAACGGCGGCACGTCGTTCACCAATCTGACCTGCGGCTACACCGGCGGCGGCATACATGTGGATCACCACGCGCGCGCCTATGTCGGCAACGATCCGAACAAGCTGCTGATCGGCTCGGACGGCGGCGCCTACTACACGGCGAATGCGACCGCGGGATCGCCGACGATCGTGCCGATCAACGACAGCCTCAACACCATCGAGTTCTATTCGGGCGACATCACGGCCAATTTCGCGACCTCGGCCACTCCGGCCGCGAGCGGCGGCGCGCAGGACAACGGCAGCTCGGCGGCGCAGTTCGCCGCGAATCCCGGTGCGATGTTGTGGGAATCGACCAATAGCGGCGACGGCACCTACACGCGCATCGAGCCGGTCAACGCACAGCGCTGGTACTACCAGTCGCAGAACGGCAACGTGCGCGTCTCCACGACGGGTCCGTTCGGCGCGACCATCAGCGCGAACGGCGGCTGGTCCGGCGACCGCAAGAGCTTCCTGATGCCGCTGGAGATCTACAAGCACGGCGATACTGCCGTCGCGAACTCGGGTTGCGCGGTCGGCGTCAACGGCTGCGGCCGCATGCTCGCCGGCACCTACCGCCTCTGGGAAACCCTGACCGGCGCCGTGCCGACGTCGAGCTGGCAGTCCAAGACCGGCGATCTGACCAAGAACAACCTGATCCTCGGCAGCGACAATCGTTCGTTCATCAATCAGATGGCCTATTCGTTCACCGATCCGACGGTCGCGATCGTCGGCACGAACGACGGCAACGTGCAGTACGTGTTCGGCCTGGGCGTGCTCGGCACGAACAACGCCACCGCGGTCAACGTGACCAACGGCAATGCGGTGCTGCCGAACCGGCCGATCCAGGATGTCGTCACCGACGCGCAGAATCCGCTGGTCGGCTATGCGGCCGTGGCCGGGTTCGACCAGAATACGCCGACCACGCCGGGGCACGTATTCCGCATCACCTGCACGGCGAATTGCGCGAGCTTCACCTGGGAAAACAAGACCGGCAATCTGCCGAACATTCCGGTCAACGCGATCATGGTCAGCCCGCACGTGCCAGGTCAGGTGTTCGCCGGCACCGACTGGGGCCTCTACTACACCGACGACATCACCGTCGCGAGTCCGGTCTGGAACTATTTCCAGGGGCTGCCGCGCGCGATGATCTGGGATCTCGTCGTCGACCGCGGCCTGACCACGCTCGTCGCATTCACGCGCTCGCGCGGTGCCTGGGCCTGGCCGCTGCCGACCGGCGGCATTTCCGATCGCATTTTTGCGAACGGCTTCGAGACGCCGTGACGGGTCGCGACGACCGGGCTACGGCCCGGT
>CAMLSI010000416.1 GCA_946482585.1 uncultured Lysobacteraceae bacterium | reverse complement strand
TCGTGATCGCCGAGGCGCTGCAGGACGAGGGCGTGCTGCAGAGCTATCACCTGCTGCCGAGTGTGCGCGGCGACCTGCTCGCGAAGCTCGGCCGTGACGACGAGGCCGCGGCGGAATTCCGCCGCGCGGCCGGACTCACGCGCAATCTGCGCGAGCAGGCCGAACTGCAGCGGCGTGCGGCGGAATGCCTGGCACGCAAAGGCGGAGATGGCTGACGCCGTATACGGTGCGAGCCATCGGTGCGCCGCGCGCGCGACCCGGCGCGCGATGGCGTGGGCTCAGTAGCGTCGCGAGCCCTTCAGCTTCGCGAACTACATCGTCGCCGTCGATTCGAGCACGATCGCGTCGCGCGGAAACGCGATCCGCGACCTGCTCCGGCAGGCCGTCGGCGCGCGCCGGGATGCTTCGCGCGCGACCGCGTCATGGCGCCCGCAGCAGCGCGCGCCAGATCCGGTCGGTCAGCGCTCCGGCCTGCTCGGACGAGAGCCCGCGGCCGCCGACTTCCAGCAGGAGTCCGCGTCCGCGCACGAGGATCTGGCCGCTGCCGCCGCGCTCGAAACCGAACGAAGCGGTATCGCGCGTCCGCCGCAGGCGCAGTTCCCGCGGCGGCCCGCCGTAGCCGTTGCGCGCTTCGGCCAGCAACAGCTGCCAGGTCCGATCGAGCGCGACCGCCTGCCGCCGCGCCGCGGCCGCGGTATGCACGTGCACGGCGATCTGCACCAAGGCCTGCGTGCGCGCGTCGCGCACGAGACAGGATCCTGCGAGCGTACCGTCGGGCGGCTCGGCCACGACGAGCGGCCTCGAGACGACAGCGCTCACGGGGTCGGCGATCAGCGCGCAGACGTCGATGCGCGGCCGGTCCGCACTGCGGGGCGCGCAGCCTGGCGCGACGATCGCGATCACGAGCGCGAACAGTGTCGCGCCACGGCGAAGGCGCGGCACGGCCGCCGGCGCGAGCACGTCGGGCGCCGCAGGCAGTCCCTGCGCATCGAGACGGCCGGCGAGCAGCGGCAAGCGTCGCGCCGGTACCGCCGGATAGGCATGGTGCTCGTCGTGATAGAGCATGTTGAAGCTGAGCCGCAGCAGCCAGCGGCGCCGGCTGCTGCGCGCGGCATGTCCGTCGCGCGTACCGCCGCGATGCACGCTCCAGATGCCGATCATCGGCACCAGCGCGTTGGCCGCGATCAGCGCGACCGACAGCAGCTGCAGCACCGTGTTGCCGCAGCATCCGATCAATGCCTGCAGTGACGCGACCGCGACGAGCTCGCGCACTACCCAGCGACGTTGGCGCGCGCTGCCGCGGCGGAGGGTTTCGGCATGGATCAGCAGCGGATACAGCGGACTGCGCGCGAGCGCGGCCAAGAACCCGTAGCGCGCCATGCGGCCTTCGACATCGCCGTCGGCGAGGCAGTCGCGATGATGGCGCAGATGCGTGTATTCGATCGCATGCAGCGCGCCGCCGAGCAGCAGGCTCAATGCGAACAGCAGCAGGTCGCCTTCGCGCCGCGTGAGACCGAGGTTGCGGTGGAACGTGTCGTGCGCGAGGCGCAGCGCAGCGGTGAAGAACGGCGCGACCGCGATGACGGCGAGCCACGGCACCGGACTCGCGGCCAGCGTTGCGGCCGCCAGCAGCCACGGCAGCGGCAGCAGCAGTTCGGCGGCGGTTTCGCGCGGCGTCAGGCGCGCGAGATCCCGCCAGCGCACGCGCTCAGCCATGGCGGCGCTTCCGGCGGAGGCGCAGACCCGGGCGCCAGCGCGTGAACAGCCGATAGAAGGCGTCGGTCGCGCGATACAGCCATGCATGCCGCCGCAGCGGCGCGACGAGATGACGCCAGCCCGGCAATCGCTGCCAGAGGCACAGGTGCGCCGCGAGCCCGACCTGCAAGTTCCCGTCGGTGTCGCGCACGTGGAGCAGGTTCAGCGCCGCATCGAGATCGAAGCCGTCGCGTGCGGGGAGCGGGGCGTCGCGCGCAATGTCGTGCCAGCGCACCGCGGCATCGGGCGCGAGCCGGCGGTATGCGGCGACCTCGCGCCGGCACAGCGGGCAATGGCCGTCGAAGAACACGGTGATGGCGACCTCGAAAACCTTCGAGGTTCCTGCGGCGCGATCCTGCGCCGCTTGCGGTCGAGCGCGCTCGGTCCGCGGCGTGTCCGGACCGGTGCCGGACTCGCCGATGCGGAAAACGGGCGGAACGACGGTCTTTCGGGATGATCTGATGGGGGACTCGCGGGACATGGCGACGCTCCGTCGGGGCTATGTCGCGAGCCTCCGACGGCGCGCCGCGCGCGCGCTTCCGCAATGACCAAACCGCAACAGAAAGTCCGGTGCGACGGAATCCGTCGCTGCGGATCAAGCAGTTACGAACTTCCGGAATGATCGTTATGCAACGTGGCCGGCGTTCGTGCCGTCGGCGGCGGCGCGCTTGCGGTAGCGCCCCGGCACGTCGCCGGCGATTTCGCGGAACGCGGCGTAGAAGTTCGACTGCGACGTGAATCCGACGGCGAGCCCGACCGACAGCACCGAAGCATCGGGCTCGGCCAGCAGCATGCGCTGCGCCGCCGCGACGCGATGCTCGCGCACGTGGCGCGAGAAGCCGACGCCGTAGGCAGTGTTGATGAGTTCGGACAACTGATGCGGCGTCAGCGCCATGAGTTCGGCAAGACTCGCGAGACTGAGGTTTTCGTCGGCATAGACCTTTTCCTCGTCGAACAGCCGCGCGAGCCGGGCCAGCGCGGCATCCTTGTCGATGCGCGTGAGCGTCGAGTTCGCATAGGCGCTGCGTACCGCGTCGGCGGCGCGGCCGGGCAGGTCGGGATAGCGCAGCAGCAGCCAGAGCGCGAGCCAGAAGCCGAGGCCGATCAGGCAGGCATAGCCGACCACGTAGCCGCGTTCGCCGATCCAGCTCGCGCCGAGGCCGAGCACGAGCACGAGCGCGGCGATGGCAGCGAAACCTGCGAACGCGGCCGCCTCGACGCGGAAATGGCGTCGCTGCGAACGCAGGCGATGGACCAGACGCAGCAACAGCAGTGCCTGCGCGGTGCCGATTCCGAACGCGAGCGGCACGGCGACCCGGCCTGGCAGCGTGAACGCGAGCGGCAGCGGCGCATAGTGCAGCCAGCGCCACGATTTCGCGGCAGCCGGCGGCTGCAGCACGTCGACGAAGAACAGATAGAACGCCGCCGCGGCGACGAACAGCGCGAACACGTAGCCACGCTCGTCCAGCAGCACCAGGCCTTGCGACAGATGCCGGCCGTGCGCCCATTGCAGCGCAGCGAGGCTCGCGAGCAGCAGCAGGCCGTGCACGCGAGCGGCCGGGCTCTGGCTGGCCTGACCGTATCCGGCCAGGCTGGCCGCGATCAGCAGCAGAGCGCTGCCGACGGAAAAGCCGATCGACAACACGGTCAGGGTCACGAGCATGAGTACTCGCCGCGTGCGGACAGGACGCGCAGCATCGCGGCAGGGCTCTGGTCGACGCAAGCCGTGTGGGTCGACAATAGCCGGATCCCAGCCGGAGCGCGCGATGCGTGGCGATGCGTCAGATCAGGCGAATGCGCATGCGGTCGCGCATGCTCAGTTCACGATAGTGCGTCACTACGTCGCCGCGCCGCCGTGGGTGTTCGCCGCCTGGGCCGACCCGGCGATCCGGCAACGCTGGTTCGTCGCGGCCAAAGACTGGGAGATCGCCGACTACCGGCACGATTTTCGCGTCGGCGGTTGCGAACGCGGACGCTTCCGCCGCGCCGCCGGCGAGCCGTTCTACGACTACGAGACGCAGTACCTCGACATCGTCGCGCCGCGGCGCATCGTCACGGCCTATGCGATGGCGCGCGACGGCGTGCGCATCTCGGCATCGCTGCTGACCGTGCAGTTCGACGCCGACGGCAGCCGCACGCGGCTCGTCCTCACCGAACAGGGGGCCTTCCTCGATCGACAGGATTCATCCGCCGCGCGCGAGCAGGGCTGGCAGCAGTTGCTGACCGCGCTGGCCCGGGAGTTCGGCGAGGCCTAGTTTTTCGATCCGAGCGCCGGACGTGTCGATTTCGCGATTGCCCGTTCGACGTCGTAGCCGAGTGACGCGAGACCGGTGCAACGGGATTGCCGCCTGCCGTCGCTCGCGTACCGTCATTCCGCCGATTCCCGTCCAGGAGTTTCGCCATGTCCCTGCATCCGCGCCTGTTCGCCCTGTTTGCCGTCGCCGCCCTGCCGGCGTATGCGGCGCCCGAAAAGTACGTGCTCGATCCGACTCACACGTATCCCAGTCTCGAAATGCCGCACATGGGCCTGTCGGTCTGGCGCGGCAAGTTCAACCGCACGAGCGGCGAAGTCGTGCTCGATCGGGAAGCGCGACGCGGCACGGTCAAGGTCGAGGTCGACGCCGACAGCATCGATTTCGGTCTCGATGCCATGCACGAGCACGCCGTCACGCCGGACTGGCTGAACGTCGCGAAGTTTCCGAAGCTGGTCTACACCGGTGAGCTGCAGTTCACCGGAGACACGCCGACATCGGTCAAGGGCGAACTCACCCTGCGTGGTGTCACCAAGCCGCTGACGCTCGACATCAAGAGCTTCGTCTGCATGGAACATCCGTACCTCAAGAAACCCGTCTGCGGCGCCGACGCGGAAGCGCGCCTCGACCGTGGCGACTACGGCATGACGCAGTACACCGACAACGGCATGGGTAAGTTCCTGGTCCGGATTCAGGTGGAAGCGTTCAAGGATGCGCTGCCGGCACCGCC
>CAMLSI010000415.1 GCA_946482585.1 uncultured Lysobacteraceae bacterium | reverse complement strand
CGCGGTTTCCATCCTGAAAGAGCAGGGCGGCAAGCGGGCGTTCTGGCTGCGCGGATTTTCCTTCGACGAGAACAGGAACGCGTTCGTTGCCTTCAGGGCGAAGCTCGACCAGGTTTCCGTAAGGCTCGGCAGCGGCCTGCTGTTCGGACCCTTCCGTATCGGCGCCGACATCGTCGTTCCCGAGTCGATGTCCGCTGACGGGACCTTGAACCTGACGCGTTACGCATGGCCGCAGGACCCGGCAGCGCGCGATTCGACGATGACGCAGACACGGATAGCGTTGCCGGAAGGGCAGGACTGGCAGTTGCTGGGATCTTCGGAAAACAAAGACAGCGGCTTTTTGTTCTTTGCGATCAGGACGCCTTCCGAGGAAGTGACTTATGGAAATGTGTCTCTGCCGAAACTCGGCAGTTTCGAGAAGTTTCATATCGTGGATACCGCCTCGCAGAAAACGTTTTCGCTCGACGTGCAGACGATCCGCAAGGCGCGGGAGAGCTGCGGCGTCGAAGCGGTCAGCTCGCCGCTTCCGGCAGGAACCATAGGCTCGCGTGCGGACGCGCTCTTCTTCGCGCAGCGCGACGGTTTTCCGCTGATCATCGTGTCCGGCACGCAGTCGGCCGAACTCGTCGAGATCAAAGGCAACGACGCTGCCACCTGTCTGGGCAGCCTGCTATTTCCCGAGCCTGTGGAGTCGTGGGCCGTCACCGAGGACGGTGCACACCTGCTGGGTACGGCGAAAGGCGTGGGGTTGCGCTGGAGTCTGCGGCCGTCGCTGCCCGAGCGCGCGCGACTGCTCGCCAGGGACGAGACAGCCGAGGGGGCACTCGTCAGCAGCGCCTGTACGTCGGATCTCGCGGCGCTGGTCCGGAAACTGGAGCCGCATGACTGGCCGTACTGGAGCGCGGTGCCGGATCTTCCGGACAAACTGACGCGGGGATTGTGCGACGCAGCCACGAAGTAGGTTCGCCATGTTCCGTATCGAAATGCTGCCGGCCGGCTGCGGCGACTGCCTCTGGATCGAGTACGGCGAACCGCCGGACACGCGTGTCGTGCTGATCGACGGCGGCTTGAAGGCCAAGGCCGATCGACTGAAACGACGCATCGCGCAACGGCGCGCGCAGCGCAGCGCCGCGGTACCCGACATCGAATTGCTCGTCGTCACGCACATCGACAACGACCACATCCAGGGCGCCATCGAGCTGCTCGCGTCGTCCGATCCGCCGGTGACGATCGCCGATATCTGGTTCAACGGCCGCAGCCAGCTCGACGAGCTGCCGCGCGACGGAGCCGATGAGTTTCTCGGCGGAAGCCGCCGACGCCGCGACGATCCGCCGCCGCGGCGTGCGCGGGGATTCTCGGACGACTTTCTCGGCGTCGCCGAAGGCGACGCGCTGGCCGGTTTGCTGAGCGAGCGAAAAGCCTCGTGGAATCGCCATGCGCCGTTCGGTCGCGGCGCCGTCGCCGTATCCGATCGCGGCACGCTGCCGACGGTGACATTGGACGGGGGCCTCACCCTCACCGTACTGGGACCAACTCCGACGCGACTGCAGCGCCTGCGCGCGGTCTGGGACAAGGCCAAGCGCGGCGACGAAGACCGCAGCGCTGCCGGCGGATCCGACTTCCTCGCGCGCGCCGACCAGTGGCCGCCCGTGTGGAAGGATGAGGAACCGCGCGACCGGTCGGTGACGAATGGATCGAGCATCCTGCTGCTCGCGGCCTATGCGGGAATGGAGATCCTGCTCGGAGGCGACGCCTACGCCAACGATATCGCCGCGGCGATCGATCGCGTCCGGAACGAGCGTCTGCTGGCGGGCCGGCTGCCGCTCGCCGCGTTCAAGCTGGCGCACCACGGCAGCGCCGGCAACGTTTCGCGCGACATTCTCGAGCGTGTCGACTGTCGACGCTTCCTGATTTCGACCGACGGTTCGGTGCATCGCCATCCGGACAATCTGGCGTTGCTGCGCGTACTGCGCCATTCCGTGCCGCCGGCGGAACTGCTGTTCAACTATGCCTCGGCGACGACGCGGCGCTGGGGCGATTCCGCGGCCGACGTCACGCGTCAGGGATTTCCCGACTATGTATCGCGTTATCCGTCGGATCCCGCGCAGGGAATCGTTCTGGACCTGACGATAGACCGCGCGCAGCACGGTTGACGGCTGCGGTTGCGGCAAGTCCGCCCCGCCGGAACCGATGAAATGCGACGCGCGCCATCGCGCGGCGCCACCGCTTTTCGCCGGTACGTCTGCGGAAATACGCAAAACCTGCACTGCGTCACGCAACCGGACACGGCCGGGTCGCCGCGTCACCGTTTTGCAATACCACGCGTGGGCGCGCGCCTAGCCGACAAGCCACGAGACCGCGTTCGTGAGACGGTAATCGGCGACGCGCGTCGACGGTGCAGGGACGGCGCTCGCAAATGGACATTGCCCCCGACAAGACGCCAAGCCCTCGACCCGCGTCGAATCGTGCCGCGTGACGCGGCGCGAACACCGCGCATTCTTTTTGGGAGGGAATGAAATGCAACCGTCAATGCTGTCGGCGCTCGCGCGTCGGCAATTAGTATCTTTTTGCCTTTGTTTTGCCTTGGCCGCCCTGACGGCCGCAAGACTTTCGCTCGCCGCACCGCCGTCGCCCGAAGATCCGGCGACCCCGAATCCGCTCACGCGGACGATTGCCGCCGCCAAAGCCGAAGGGAACGATTTCCCCTCGTTCGCGCTGCTGCGGGAACAAGGCACGTCGATCGCGAAGCGGGCCGATCTGAGCGCGCTCGTTTCGGAAGGGACCTTGTTCACGGTGGATGAAGCTGCGACGAAATCGCTGCTGGCGCGGAACCCGCAGCGTTTCACGCTGCCCGTTCCGGGTCACGGCAATCTGGAACTCGTGCAGGTGAACTACGACGATCTCATCGTCGAAGGTCCGGGCGGAGACGATCTCTCGTGGACCAACACGGCCAAACACTATCAGGGTTCGCTCGACGGCGACGGACGTTCTGTCGCCGCCATCAGCGTGTTCCGCAATCTCCAGACCGGCGCGTACGAAGTGACCGGCGTCTACAGCAGGCCCGACGACGGCAACACGCTCATCGGCCGCGTGAAAGGACGCAATCCGTCCAACGATCATCTCGTCTATCGCGAATCGGCGCTCAGGACCAAGGGGCCTCCGCTCGTCGAATGCGGACTGGACGAGGTGAAGGAGCGGATCCTGAATGCGTCGGCGACCTGTCCGGTCGATCCCGAGCCGGCCAGGCCGCCGGGCCGGCGCAAGGCGGCTTCCGCGCAGGGCATCGCGCTCGCGGGCGGTTGCGTGCGCATCCACCTGGAAGTCGAGAACGACGTCTATCGCACCCACGGCAGCAATACGACGAACTACGCCACGGGTTTCTTCAATATCGCGAAGACGGTGTACGCCAACGAAAACATTCCGATCAATCTCCACTACATGAAAGTGTGGACGACGCCGGATCCTGAGGCTTCCATCAGCAACTACTACGATATCTGGTACAACTTCTGGAACCGCAAGAGCCGCGAAGGCATACAGGGGGACCTCGCAATCCTCGTGGGCTTCCACATCGATCGCGGCATCGCCAGCCTGACTACGATCTGCGGTCCCGACTATAACCAGACCGGCATCAGCCCGATCCGCGACTATCCGTCGTACCCGACCTATTCCTGGGCCGGCGCGACGCTGCCGCACGAGCTCGGCCATCTGTTCGGCTCGCAGCACACGCAGGCGTGCGCGTGGAACGGCAACAACACCGCGCTCGACGGTTGCGTCGCGCCGGAAGGCAACTGCCCGCGGCCGGCGAGCCGCTCCGGCACGATCATGAGCTACTGCAGCGACTTCAGTCTCGCGCAGGGATTCGGCACGCAGCCGGGCAATCTGATCCGCAACAGCTTCGCCGGAGCGACCTGCCTCGACTGCGGCGGAGGCGGCTGCACCAGCACGATAAGCCCGACCGGAGCGAACGTCGGTGCGGGTGCCGGCAGCGGCACCGTCGGCGTGAGCACGAGTGCGTCGAACTGCACGTGGAGCGCGTCGAGCAACGCCGGCTGGCTCACGATCACGTCCGGCAGCGGTCCGTTCACGGGCAACGGCTCGATCGCCTATGCCGTTGCGGCGAATGCGGGACCGTCGTCGCGCACCGGCACGCTGACGGTCGCGGGACACACGTATACGGTCACGCAGCAGGCCGGATCGGGCGGCGGCACGGCGCTCGCCAACGGCGTGCCCGTGACCGTGAACGATGCCGCCGGCAGCGAGCGCGCGTACTACATCGACGTGCCGGGCGGCGCGACCAACCTCGTCATCGCGACGAGCGGCGGCAGCGGCGACGTCGATCTGTACACGCGATTCGGCACGCCGCCGACGTCGGCGAGCTACGACTGCCGTCCGTACACGAGCGGCAACAACGAGTCCTGCAGCGTGGCCGCGCCGTCGGCAGGCCGCTATCACGTGCTGCTCCGCGGCTATTCCGCGTATTCGGGGGTCTCGCTGCGCGCCGGCTTCACGATCCCGAACGTCACCACCGTGCGTGTGACGGCGCCGACCGGCGGCGAGGTCTGGACGCGCGGCAGCACGCGCAGCGTGCGCTGGACCGCGACGAACTCGCAGTACGTCGATGTCGCGCTGTACAAGGGCACGACCTTCGTCCAGTGGATCACCTGGCGCACGGCCTCTTCGACCGGCACCTATGACTGGGGCGTGCCGACGGCACTGACGCCGGGCGCCGACTACCGGATCACCGTGCT
>CAMLSI010000414.1 GCA_946482585.1 uncultured Lysobacteraceae bacterium | reverse complement strand
CAGCGCACGGTCGATG
This sequence comes from uncultured Lysobacteraceae bacterium, assembly GCA_946482585.1. Next base: position 4,742 of record CAMLSI010000414.1, on the reverse strand, counting down.
CGTTCGGCCATCTCGAGATCCTCGTCAACAACGCCGCGTTCCAGCAGCACTGCGATGCGCTCGAAGACCTCAGCGAAACCCACCTGCAGGAAACACTGCAGACCAACATCGCCGGCTATTTCCACATGGCGCGCGCGGCGCTGCCGCACCTGCACGAAGGCGCGGCCATCATCAACACCGGTTCGGAAACGGGCATCTTCGGCAGCAAGGCGCTGCTCGATTATTCCGCCACCAAGGGCGCCATCCACGCATTCACCATGTCGCTCGCGAGCAACCTCGTCGAGCGCGGCATTCGCGTGAACGCGGTCGCACCGGGTCCAGTCTGGACGCCGCTGAATCCGGCCGATCGCGATCAGAAGGACGTGGCCGAATTCGGCGCGGACAGCGCGATGCGCCGGCCGGCGCAACCCGAAGAGATTTCCCCGGCCTACGTGTTCCTCGCCTCGCCCGTGTGTTCGAGCTATGTCAGCGGCGCGATCCTGCCGGTCATGGGCGGCCCGCGCGGTTGAATGCGGCGATTTCCAGAAGTGACGGCTCAAGGAGAAAACGATGCCACGCGGCGACAAATCGGCCTATTCCGGCAAGCAGAAACGCAAGGCGGAACACATCGAGGAAGGCTACGAAGCGCGCGACGTTTCGAAGAAGGAAGCCGAGCGGCGCGCCTGGGCCACGGTGAACAAGCAGGACGGCGGCGCGAAGCCCGGCCCCAAGGCCAAGCATCCGCGCCGCAAGGCGGCAAAGAAGACCGCGAGCGGAAAGGCCGCGACGAAGACGACCGCAGCGAGGAAGGCGGCGACAAAGAAGGCAGCGACCGGGAAAACCGCGGCACGCAAGACCACCGCCCGCAAGACAGCGGGCAGGAAGACGGCGACGAAGAAGACCGCACGCAAGTCGCCCGCCCGGAAATCCGCCGCGCGCACATCCACGGCCCGCAAGTCGACGGCGAAGCGCGCCGGCACGGGCAAGACCGCGGCACGCAAACGCGCGACACGCTGAGCACGGCGCCTCGTCCGACGAGCGCGCCGTTCTAGGCTGGCAGCGATCCGCAGTAGACTGCGGCTCTTTCGGCTGCCGGGGTCTTCATGAATTCAGCATCGCTGGGCCGCGTCGACGACGCGCGTATCGGCGTCATCGGACTCGGCTATGTCGGGCTGCCGCTGGCGGTGGAATTCGGAAGGCAGCTGCCGACCCTGGGTTTCGACATCGATGCGCAGCGCGTCGCGGCGCTTGCCGCCGGCCACGATCACACGCGCGAAGTGGATGCCGCCGAACTCGCCTCGGCGCAGCGGCTGAGCTACAGCACCGACCCGGCCAGCCTGCGCGGCTGCAACGTCTTCATCGTGACCGTGCCCACGCCCATCGATGCCTCCAAGCGCCCCGATTTCGGCCCGCTGCTCGCGGCGAGCTGCAGCGTCGGCCAGGCGCTCTCCCGCGGAGCCGTGGTCGTGTTCGAGTCGACGGTCTATCCGGGCGCTACCGAGGAAGTCTGCGTGCCGGTGCTCCAAGCCGAATCCGGCCTCGTCTGCAATGTGGATTTCTTCGTCGGCTACAGCCCCGAGCGCATCAACCCGGGCGATCCGATGCGGCGGCTGCCGGACATCGTGAAGGTCACGTCGGGATCGACGCCGGAAGCGGCGGATTTCGTCGACGCGCTGTATCGCCGCGTCGTTCGCGCGGGTACGCATCGCGCGTCGAGCATTCGTGTCGCGGAAGCGGCGAAAGTCATCGAGAACACTCAGCGCGACCTCAACATCGCGCTCATCAACGAACTCGCGCAGATCTTCGCGCGCCTCGGCCTGGACACGACCGAAGTGCTGGAAGCCGCGGGCACGAAATGGAACTTCCTGCCGTTCCGGCCCGGGCTCGTCGGCGGCCACTGCATCGGCGTCGATCCCTACTACCTGACGCACAAGGCGCAGCAGATCGGCTACCACCCCGATGTGATCCTCGCGGGCCGGCGCATCAACGACGGCATGGGCGCCTACGTCGCCCAGCGCGTGGTGCGGCTGATGGCACGCCGCCGAATGCCGATCGCCGACGCCCGCGTGCTCGTGCTCGGCCTCACCTTCAAGGAAAACTGCCCCGACCTGCGCAACACGCGCGTCGTCGACGTCATCGGCGAATTGCGCAGCTACGGCACCGAGGTCGAGGTCTATGATCCCTGGAGCGATGCCGCGCAGGCGCACGAGGAGTACGGTATCGACCTGCTGACCACGCTTCCGGACGGCCGCTACGATGCGATCGTGCTCGCGGTCGCGCATCGCGAGTTCCGCGCGCTCGGCGCGGCGCGCATCCGGGCCGCGGGCAAGCCCGGCGCGGTGGTGTTCGACGTCAAGAATGTGCTCGCGCGCGACGAGGTCGACGAGCGGCTCTGAAACGGAACGCGCCATTCGGCCGTCAGGGAATGCCGTGGGCCGAACGCGTGCAACGCGGTTGCGAAAAAATCATTGCAAAGCAATGGATTAGGGAAATTTTTTGATGAAAATTCTCATCACGGGCGCGGCCGGTTTCATCGGCGCCGCCCTCGCCCATCGGCTGCTCGACCGGGGCGACGAGGTGCTCGGCTACGACAACCTCAACGACTACTACGACGTGCGCCTGAAGCAGGCGCGGCTCGACCGTCTGCTGGGCCGCGACCGCTTCGGCTTCGTCAAGGGCTCGCTCGAGGACCGCCCTGCGCTCGAGGCCGCATTCGACGACTTCGCGCCGGCGCGCGTCGTGAACCTCGCCGCCCAGGCCGGCGTGCGCTACTCGCTGGAAAATCCGCGCGCCTACATCGATGCCAACATCGTCGGCTTCCTCAACATCCTCGAAGCCTGCCGCCATCGCGCGGTCGAGCACCTGGTCTACGCCTCGTCGAGCTCGGTCTACGGCGCCAACCGCAAGCTGCCGTTCGCGGTCGAGGACAGCGTGGACCATCCGGTCAGCCTCTACGCCGCGAGCAAGAAATCCAACGAACTCATGGCACATACCTACAGCCATCTGTTCAACCTGCCGACGACGGGCCTGCGCTTCTTCACCGTCTACGGCCCCTGGGGGCGGCCGGACATGGCGCTGTTCCTGTTCACGCGCAAGATCCTCGCAGGCGAGCCCATCGACGTATTCAATTTCGGCAACCACTCGCGCGATTTCACCTACGTCGACGACATCGTCGAAGGCGTGATCCGCACGCTCGACCGCGTGCCCGCGGCGGACCCGGCCTTCGATCCGCTCGCACCGTCGCCGGCGAGCAGCCAGGCACCGTACCGCGTCTACAACATCGGCAATCACCGGCCGGTCAAGCTGTCGCGCTACATCGAGCTCATCGAACAGGCGACCGGAAAGAAGGCCGAGAAGCGCCTGCTGCCGCTGCAGCCCGGCGACGTGCCCGACACGGCCGCCGACGTGAGCGCGCTCATGCGCGACACGGGTTACAGCCCCGAGACGCCGGTCGAGGTCGGCGTCGAACGTTTCGTCGCCTGGTACCGGGATTTCTATGCGGTCTGACGCCACCACGACACGCGGTGCAGTCCTCGTCACCGGCGGCGCGGGCTACATCGGCAGCCATGTCGTCGCGCAATTGCTCGACGCCGGCGAAGACGTCGTCACGCTCGACGACCTGAGCACGGGTTTCCGCGACGCCGTGATCGGCGGCGCTTTCGTCCAGGGCGACATCGGCGATCGTGCGCTGGTCGCCGGGCTGCTGCGCGATCACGGCGTCCGCGCGGTCATGCATTTCGCGGCGCGCATCATCGTCGTCGAATCGATGGCCGATCCGATCGGCTACTACCTCAACAACGCCGCGGCGACCTGCCAGTTGCTCGCCGCCTGCGCCGACGCCGGCATCGAACATTTCGTGCTGTCGTCCTCGGCCGCGGTCTACGGCATTCCGCCCGGCGGCCTCGCCACGGAAACCTCGCCGACCGAGCCGATCAGCCCCTACGGCCGCTCCAAGCTCATGAACGAGCTGATGCTGCAGGACCTCGCGCGCGTATCGGCGCTGCGCTACGTCGCTCTGCGCTATTTCAACGTGGCCGGCTGCGACGGTGCCGGCCGTGTCGGCCAGTCGACGCGGCGCCCGACGCTGCTGATGAAAGTGGCCGCGGAAGCCGCCTACGGCGTGCGTCCGCACGTCGCGATCTGCGGTACCGACTATCCGACGCGCGACGGCACCGGCATCCGCGACTACGTGCACGTCGACGATCTCGCCGCGGCGCATGTCGCGGCGCTGCGCTATCTGCGCGATGGCGGCGCGTCCACGGCGCTCAACGTCGGCTACGGCCGCGGCTACAGCGTGCGCGAAGTGCTGGCCGCGATCGAACGCGCCCACGGCCGCGCACTGCCCGTGATCGAACAGCCGCGGCGTGCCGGCGACCCGCCCGAACTCGTCGCCGATTGCTCGCGCATCCGCGCGGTGCTGGACTGGAGCCCGCGTCACGATGACCTCGACCTGATGGCGCGCAGCACCCTGGCCTGGGAACAGCGGCTCGCGGTCCGGCGCGGCAGCGAGGCCTGAGCACCGGTTTTCGGTGCCGGTGCCCGCTCCGGACTGGCCGTCGCGGCGCAAACTGACGCATAGTCCGCGATTCGCCGCCCCGCGCCGCCGCCCCGCCCGCGTTTCGCCCCGAACGCGCCCGCGGCCGGCCCGGGTTTGCGCCGATCGCCGCCCGCCGGTGCGGTTGCAATGCGTCCGGTTCACTTCGTGGAGCTCGCTATGTGTGGAATCGTAGGTGCCGTCGCCGATCGGGAAGTCGGCCCCATCC
>CAMLSI010000413.1 GCA_946482585.1 uncultured Lysobacteraceae bacterium | reverse complement strand
CGTCGACGCGCTGCGCCGCGGGACCGCCGCGTTTGCGCGCCTGGCGGTCGCGAATGTGATTGCTGATCAGCCGCCGCATCACGTGCGCCGAGATCGCGCAGAAATGCGCGCGGTTCTGCCAATCCATGCGCTGCTGCGGCAACAGCCGCATGTACGCCTCGTTGACGAGTTCGGTGGTCTGCAAGGTCAGCGAACCGTCCAGACGCCGGCTGCGCGCGGCAACCTCGCGCAGCATCGGGTACACGGCGGCGAACAAGGCGCCCTCGGCCGCCCGGTCGCCCTGTTTCCAGCGCAGCAGCAGTTGCGAGATGTCGGCGGAAGATTCGGCCATCGGAGGACACAGGCAGAGCGACGAATAGCGCCGGGAAACCCATGCGCGCATCGATGACGGCCTCACCGTCGCCGTTGGCGTACTTCCGATCCCCCGATCGCAGCCAGTATAGGCACGGGCAGGATCGCACGCGCAAAGGGTGCCGGCCCGCGCCGGACACGCTGTCTGCGCCGTCGCAATCGGTGCTCGGATGCGGCCGGACGCCGACGACGGACACGGAATGCGGCCGCCGGTATCGGTTTTCGCATCGGCGGGCGATCGGGCCGGCGTTCAGCGCGACGAATCCTCCGCGTCGTCTGTCGGCGGCAGGGCCGCGGCAAGTTCCCGCGCACGCGACACGGCGTGCGCTTCGACTGCGTCCCAGGTCGACGGCCGCGGCTCCCACGGCCCAGGCCCGAGCACGTGTGCCGCGACAGCACCGGCATCGAGTCCGAACGCCTCGCGCAATGCGGCATCGCCACTGTCTTTCGCGTCCGCCGCGCGCAGCAGCACCGCATAACGCAACGTGTCGCGGCTGAGCAGTTGCGTCAGGCGTTCGGCCAGATCGTAGGACAGCAGATTGCCGTCGTCGGGGCGCAGGAACGAATGACCGGTCCAGAACTCCTGGATCGTCTGCGCGTTCCAGAACGCCGCATGCTTGCCGGCCATTTCGTGTGCGGAATAGATCTGGCTGCCGGCGGCGTCGCGATGAGGCAAAAGATGCCGCTCCATGTTGACGGCTGCACCTTCGTCGAGCCAGCGCGGCAGATCCAGATGCCGCAGCAGCGCATGGGTGAGTTCGTGGACGAGCACGGACTCGGCTTCGCCGAGATGCTCGGCCGGGAACACAAAATGGCCGTAGCCCGCGTCGATGAACATGCCGCCCGACATTGCGAACACACCTTCGTCCGGGTAGTAGTGATCGACATAGCGGTAGTAATCGGCGTGATCGCTGAATACGACGACGACGCCGGGTCCACTCCCCTGCCATGCGGCGATGCCGGGAAGCGTCTTGAGAATCCGGCGCAGCGTGCGCTCGGCGTGATCGATCGTCGCCCGGCGCTGCCGCGGCGAGAGAGCACTGAGCACGACGAAGTGCTCGCTGCCGGCAACGACGTAGTCCGGCCCCAGCGCTTCCGCGAGCCGCTGCAGCCAACCTGTCGCGGCGTCGCGCCAGAAGTCGCTCGGCGCAGCGTCCGGCGCGCCGGTCGGCGCCAGCTCGGCGACGGCGTTCCAGTCCGGAATCGGCAGCGTCGTATCGGCAAGCCAACTCGATGCCGGCAGATCGACCGCGCACAGCCGCGCGTGCTCCTGCGTCGCCTCGGCGGCGGCGCGGCCGAACCAGCGTTTCCACCATGACATCCGATAGACCCCGCGTTGCCCGTCCCGGCGTCGGAGCGTAGCGCGGCGGTACGCGCGTTCTTCCGGGCGGCGTGATTGAAGTTCGTCCTGGACGAGTTCGCGCGCTGCGCGATCTTTCGCAGCAACGGTCTGGACGTTGACGTCGCGAGCCCGCACAGCGGCCGCGCCGAGGCCGACAGAAAAGCCGACTACAACGTACGCGTCACCGCCGATGCGGGCGCGGTCGCGAGCTTTTCGCAGGTCCCGCCATGCTTCTCTTCACGAACGGTGCGAACGCAGCGCCACGATATTCTTTCCGCCGCACCCGACGGGAAGTTGGACGGGGACAGATGCCTTGTGGGGGCGATCGAATTCACGCAAGGCTCGTCCAGGCAGGGCGCGGCCTTCCCACGCTGCCGAGACGAATGAGCGCAAGGAAATGCGCTGAATTCCTGCAAGGATTCGAAGTCCCTGCGGAAATTCCTGCAAGGGCGGCTCTATGGGTCGGGCTAGCCGATCGCCGGCATGACGCTAGGACGCACGGAGACGGGCTCTGTAGTCTCGCGCAAGCATCCGAAAGCACTCTCTCGTGCCCGCCGCACGCAGACCCTTGAGCTTAAAGCGGTAGGAGCACCGCCCAAGTCGGCGTCTACATCCGCAGACACAGGACCTCTTGTTGGCTACGCGGGGCCGCTCGCCCAGCAGGTCGAGTGCAGCGGCGGGGCTACTTGGACTGCGCAGATCCAGCAGCCGCGGGTAGTCGTCCGTCAGGCCTGCAGCTCGAGCTTCAGAGCGCCCTCAGCGGTGGGCAACCAGAGTCGAGACTCTCTGTCGTCGAGGAGATAGCTGAAGTCACTGTTTGCTTGGCGGACCCAGCGATGGAAATTCTCCTTAAGCTGCAGCTTGATCTGAGCGATGTCGCGCGGATTTGGTGGCTTGTTCAGACCTTCCCTAACCCGCGGCCTGCTTCGAGCCAGGCCGCGCTGGCAACCTGGTAACCCGCATCCGTTGCCATTTGTCTGCAGCCCGCTGCCGCCTTCCAGACCCGAGCAAGCGTGCCGGCGCGTTCACTGCGGCCCGGCCAATGCAACGGCGTCGGCGCCGGCGGGGAAATGGAATTGGTCTGATACGTCGTGCACGGCACGCCAGACCGCCTCGGCCACATCCTGTGGCTGCGTCGTCGCCTGGGGACGCGCGAAGGCCTCGAAGATCGGGCGGGCATAGTCCGCGTAGGTAGCCGGGATGAGACCGTTCATGCGCTCGGCCCCGTTCTCGGCGAACCGCGTGGTGGGGCCGTAACCGGGTTCGACCAACTTGATCCGGACGCCGAACGCGCCAAGTTCGTGCGTTAGAGAGCCGGTGAAACCTTCCACTGCCGTCTTGCTCCCCGTGTAGGCAGCAGCGAGCGGCATGCTGGCGAGGGTGACGCTTGAGGTGACATTCACGATCGTGCCCGACCGGCGCTGACGCATCTGCGGAATCACGGCCTGCACCATCGCCATCGTGCCGAACGTGTTGGTTTCGAACACCTCGCGCACCGTTTGCATCGACGTGGCCTCGAAGGCGCCGACGACGCCGATGCCGGCGTTGTTGACGAGAACATCGACCGGGCCGGCCTCCTCGATGGCTCGGGCGATGCTGTCGGCATCGGTGACATCCAGCGCAACCAGTTGGATGCGGTCGGAAGCGGGCAGGAGGTCGGGATTCGGGCGGCGCATCGTGGCGACGACATTCCAGCCGCGATCGTGGAAGTAACGAGCGGTTTCGAGCCCATAGCCGGAGGAACTGCCAGTGATCAGAACGGTTTTCATTGCGGGGACTCCGTGGTTTGGTTGGTGCGACCACGATAAGCATTCAGTGCAGGACTATCGATGCTGTAGAGTCCATAGAACATTGGCCATAGTCCTGTCATGACCGACCCTCTTGCCGAGTTGATCACCCTGCTTCGACCCGCTCGGGTCATGGGAAAGAGCATTTCCGGCGCCGGGCGCTGGGGAGTCCGCTACGCGCCATTCGGGCACCCTGGATTTTGTGTGGTGACCGACGGCGCGTGCCTGCTGCAGGTCGATGGCGCGGAGCCGCTGCGCCTGGAGGCAGGCGACTTCGCGTTCTTGCCCGCTACACCGGGATTTGTCCTGTCTGGGTTCGAGCCCGTCGAGCCGCAGCAGGTCGATCCCACTGCGATAGCGGAGCAAGGCAATGAATTGCGTCATGGCTCCCTCGAAGGAGAGCCCGACATGCGCATGCTGGGCGGGTATTTCGTCTTCGATTCGCCGGACACGGCGCTACTGGTGGCGCTGCTCCCACCGGTCATCCACGTCCGCGGCGAGGATCACTTCGGCGTACTGGTCCGCCTCGTGCGCGAGGAATCCATGCAAACGAAGCCGGGGCGCGACCTCATCCTGACCCGGCTGGTTGAAATCCTGCTCATCGAAGCCTTGCGCGCAGCACCGGGCGACGCGACGCCGGCGGGCCTGTTGCGCGGCCTCGCGGACGAACGTCTCGCCCTGTCGATCCGGGAGATGCACCGCGACCCGTCGCGTGCATGGACGGTCGAGCAGTTGGCCAAGGTCGCCGCGCTGTCGAGGTCGGCCTACTTCCAGCGCTTTACGCGTGCCGTCGGCATGCCGCCGATGGAGTATCTGCTCGCCTGGCGGATGGCGATCGCGAAGGACATCCTCGATCGTCAGGACCTGGTGATCGAGAAGGTGGCCGAGCGCGTGGGCTATTCGTCGGCGAGCACGTTCAGTGCTGCGTTCACACGCTACGTGGGTCGATCCCCGAGCGGCTACGCCCGAGAGAGACGCCAAGTACGCTCGCGTGCGGCCTGATGTCCGCTATGGGTCGTAAGCAGGCAATAAAGATAAATGGGACTCCGGAGAGTCCCATTTCAGCTACAAACAACTTCTAGGTATCCGTACTAGCGACTTCTGGGTGCCCAACTAGAGGCTTCAGGGTGCCCGCACACCTCGATCGCCGCACGGTTACCGCGCGCGGCGTTCGCTCACCCGCACTTGGAATACCCGCAATTGAGGCAGGTCGCGCAGCCGTCCATGAGGATCGTCGCAGCGACGTTGCACTTGTGGCAGAGCGTGGCGCCCGGCGGGAATGC
>CAMLSI010000412.1 GCA_946482585.1 uncultured Lysobacteraceae bacterium | reverse complement strand
GTGATCGAGGCTTTCCAGCACGTCGCCGGCAAGGTCGATATGGCCACCGTGCCGCGCTGGCTCGTTGACGCGATGCTCGAACGCACAATCCGGGCGCCCGAAGGCGCCGACTATCTCGATATCCACACGCTGGAGGGCGTGATGCGAGCCGACCGTGGCGACTGGATCATTCGCGGCGTCAAAGGCGAACTCTACCCGTGCAAGCCGGACATCTTCGCCGCGACCTATGAGCCGGCCTGACAGATTTTTCCGGTGCAGAACATTTGGGGGTGGTGATGGTCGAGAGTGTTCGGGTCGAAGATGACGCCCGGATTTATCAGTACGTGTTCCGCCCGCCTGGTCGGCGCTGGAAGCCAGTTGCGCAGACGCGCGATTGGCGCGGCCGGCTGTGGGTGCTGCACCCGACGAAGGGATGGCGCCTCGGATGAAACCTCGTCGCTACCTGCACGCTGGGCGAACGGTTGAGGCGATGCGGTTCGTTGGGAACGGGCTGGAGGTGGCGCGGTTCGCTGAGCCGTATGGGCTAGCGGTTGGTGACGGTCTGATCGGGTTTCTGCGCGTCGGCGGCCAGGCGGTCGAGTGCGGCGATTGGGTGGTTCGCGATGGCGCGTGCGTCTCGGTCGTCCCGCAAGAGGTCTTCGCGCATCGGTTCAAGGAGGTCCGCCATGCCGACGTCCACTGAGGTCGTGCGGGAGAAGCGCGAGGCCGAGGCCTGGGAGGACCGGATGCGGCAGATCCGAGCGGCTGAGGCGGCGAGGACGGCGCAGCAGCAGCCGGCTCCGGAGCCTGAGAAGAAGGACGAGCCGAGCGATGGGTAGGGGGACTGCCTGGCCGTCGAACGTGGTTGCTCTGCCGCGGCCGAAGCCCAAGCCGGAGGGGCCGGAGTGAGCGACAACGTCATTCAGTTCGGGCGCAAGGCTGACGCTCCGCCGGTCGACAATGACCGAGTGGTGTGGCGCTGCAACTGCGGCTGCCTGACGTTTTTCGTCAGGGCTGATCAGGAAATCGAGTGCGCGCAGTGCGGGACGATCTCCGCGGACGCCGGCTCTTGGCGCGCCCGCTCGCCGGAGGAGCCGGTCGGAGAGGTTGGCGAGGTCGAGCCCGACGATGTGACCGTGACCGATCTCGGCGACCCGGCCCACGCGATCCGGCGCGTGCTCAAGAAGGTCGAGCCCGACAATGTCGCTGCGCTGATCGTGATCAACAACGACGGCTCTCTGTCGACTTGGGGCGAAACTGACGGGAAGGCGCAAGCTGGTTGGATGCGCCGGCGGGTCGCGTCGGCTCTGAAGCTGATCGTGGGCAAGTGATGCTGGCTGACGCCGAAGACGAAGCCCTGCCGCTGCCGCCGACGATCGAGCGGGACGAGCACGGCCGGGTGGTCTACGAGCCGGACGGACCGACGCTCGTCGGCTTCATGCTGTCGGATGCGCGCGTGCGGATCATCCGCGGCCCGATCCGCTCGGGCACGTCGTCGATGTGCTGTCACGAGATATGGCGCCGCGCTTGCGCGCAGGAGCCGAACCCGAACGACGGCATGCGTCGGACGCGCTGGGCGGTCGTCCGCAACACCTATCCCGACCTGGCGCAGTCGACGGTGAAGACGTGGCTGTCGTGGTTTCCGGAGCGCGATTTCGGCCGCTTCATCTGGTCGAAGCCCATGGTGCACACGATGCGCAAGGGCGATGTGCACTGCGAGGTGGTCTTCATCGCGCTCGACAAGCCGGACGACGTGTCCAAGCTCCGATCGACGGAATGGACGGGCATCTGGTTCAACGAGCTCGAATACATCCCGAAGGAGCTGTTCGACGAGGCGGAGTCGCGCGCGGGCTACTACCCGGCGATCAAGGATGGTGGCTGCACCTGGTCGGGCGTCTTCGGCGACATGAACGCGCCGTCGGAAGACAACTGGGTCGTCATGATGACCGGCGAGGTGCCGCTTCCGGACGACATGCCGGAAGACGAGCGCCAGCAGTATCGGTGGCCGGTCGGCTGGGATTACTTCGTGCAGCCCACGGGTCTGATCGAGGTGTTCGGGCCTGACGGGAAAACGGTCGAGGGCTACAAGCTCAATCCCGAGGCCGAGAACCTGCGCTGGATCCCGAAGATCAACGGCCGGGCGCTCTACCTCGAGACGATCAAGGGCAAGACGAAGCGCTGGATCGATTCGCGCATCATGAACCGGATCACGGCGCCGGTCGATGGTATGCCGGTCTGGCCCATGTTCGTCGAGGAGACGCACGTCGCGCGCACGCCGCTGCGCTACAATCCGAACTGGCCGCTGCATGTCGGGCTCGACTTTGGGCGCCGTCCGGCTGCTGTGTTCGGTCAGTTGATCGGGGATCGCTGGCAGATAATTGGCGAGATGTACGGCACGGACGAGGGCGCCTCGGTGTTCGCGCCGCGGGTCCGTCGGTGGATCATCGACAACTGCCGGGAACTGATCAACTCGGACGAGACGCGCGATTTCGAGGACGCGATCAGGTTGGGCCGGCTGCGGCTGCACGGCGACCCGAAGGGAGCGGACAAGGTCCAGTCTGACGATACGACAGCCTATGACGTGTTCCGCACGCATGGCCTGCGCGTGACGCCGGCGCCGCTCCCGAGCAACAACGTGCGGACTCGGATCGAGACCGTCGAGACGGTGCTGAACAATATGCGCGAGGGCATGCCGCGCTTCCTGCTGTCGCCGAACTGCCGAAAGCTGAAGATGGCGATGGCCGGTGGATATCACTTCAAAAAGGGCGATTTCCAGCGCATCGTGCCGATGAAGGACGCGAACGGCTATTCGGACGTCTCCGACGCGCTGCAGTACCTGATGGTCGGGGCTGGTGAAGGAAGCACAATGACTGGTCGTTCGCGCCCGGCTGACCGGGCTCCGGCGCCGGTTCAACTACACAGGGGGCGCCGCTCGCTGCGGCGGGTGAGCGCATGGCGGACAATGCAGCCGGCCGCATCGGGATCGAGCCGGAGACGTGGTTCCTGGTCTTCAGCAGGCGCCCGCTGCCGGGACTCTTGCGCTGGCTTCCGATCGGCCGGTTCAAGCACGTCCTCGCGATCGGCTGGCTGCCGGATCAGCGGCAGTGGATCGTCTACGAGGTCGAGATCGGCCGCACGCGCGTAGCGGTCCTGCCGGCCTGCGAGGCAGCCGACCTGCTGCTCCACGATCTGCGCAAGGACGGCGTCACCGTCGCGTTCACACCTGTCGGGCCGCGCCCGCGCTGGGCGCGGCTCGGGTTCTGGTGCGTGCCGGCGATGGCGCACCTGATCGGCCTGAAGCGCTTCGTGCTGACACCGGATGCGCTCTATCGCGCCTGTCTCGCGCAGGGCGGCGCGATCGTCGCCTGGTGATGTGCGGTGCTGAGCCGAGCGCCCGCGCCCATCTTGGCGTCCTCAAAGGAGGGCCGGCATGGGTGGCGCAATGTTCAGCGGCTCGACCGCGCGCAAGCAAGAGATCGCGCGCCAGGTCGAGACGGACAAGGAACTCGCCAAGCAGAAAGAGCTTGCCGACGCTGAGCAGGCATCCTCGCTGCAGGACAGCCTGAACCGCGACACCAAGCGGCTGCTGCGCGTCTTCAGCGCTCGCTCGCTGATGGCGGGCGGCGGCGTGACCGCGCCGGTGAGTGGCGTCTGATGGCCGGCGAGAAGTCCCCGCTTGAGAAGGAGGCGCTGCAGCGCCTGGCGGACGCCCGCCGGTACAAGGCGGATATCGACCGCGATCTGCGCGAGGGCTATTTTTTCACGGCGCCGCAGCGCTGCCGGGACGTCAGTTCGCAGACGAGCGGCACGGACCGCGGGCGCGAGCACGACACGGCCGAATTGCAGATCAGCTTCGGCATGGAGGTCGCGCAGGATTTCGCGACCGAGATGCTGAACACCTTCACGCCGGAGGTGATCGAGTGGGTGCAGCAGAAGGCCGGAGTCGACATCGAGGACGAGCAGGAGCGCGAGGAGATCAACGAGCAGATCGCCGCGCAGACCACGAGCGTCATGGATGCGATCAAGCAGTCCAATTTCTATTCCGAGGCGGCCGGCGCCTACATGCCCGATCTCGCGCTCGGCACCGTCGGCCTGCTCATCGACGATCCGCGGCCGGCCGAGCCATACGTCTGCCAGGCGATCCCGATCCGCGAGCTCGAAATCAACGTCGGGCCATATGGTGGCGTCGACGATCGGTTCGTGGTCCGGCACACGAAGCATCGGTTCCTGCGGGCGCTGCTCGGTGATCTCAAGCTTCCCGCTGATATCGAGAAGAAGATCAAGGAGAAGCCGAACGAGCGCTGCCGCGTGACGTGGGGCTGGTGGCGGCTATGGGCCGAGGTCGGCGACGTCGTCTGGCAGCATGTCGTGATGATCGGCGAGAAGGTCATTCACGAGGCCAAGCTCAAGGGCGTCGGCTCGTGCCCGCTGCTGGTCGGGCGGTTCAACCGCGATCCGATGTTCCCGTTCGGTCATGGCCCGACTCTGCAGTCATTGCCCGACATGCGACGTCTCGACGAGACGGAGGCGCTGAAGATCGACAACGCCGATTTCCAGATCCACCCAGCGATCCTCTACCAGGACGACAGCGTTCTGAACCTGTCGAACGGGATCGAACCCGGCATGGGCTACCCATTCCGGCAGACCGGCGGCGATCCGTGGCACAGCCTGGCGCCGGAGGGCAACGTCTCGTTCGCCGAGTTCGAGACGCAGCGCGTCGAACAGCGCATCCGCCGGCTGCATTTCGTCGACTTCCCCGAACAGCAGGGCAAGACGCCGCCGACGG
>CAMLSI010000411.1 GCA_946482585.1 uncultured Lysobacteraceae bacterium | reverse complement strand
ACGTACGCCGACGGCACCAGATAGTCCGGCAATACCTCGCTCAAGGACGCGCGCAACTGCGAAGCCGACGGCACCACCGCACCCGCCGGCGTCCAATACGCCACCAGCCGCTCCTCGTGCACCACCACCACCGCCTGCGCCACTCCCTCCAGCGCACTCAGTCGCGCCTCGACCTCCCCCGGCTCGATCCGGTATCCGCGCAGCTTCACCTGGAAATCGTTGCGCCCCAGAAACTCCAGCGCACCGTCTTCGCGCCAGCGCGCCAGATCGCCCGTGCGATACATCCGCGCCGGCTCTGCCGCGAACGCATCACGCACGAACCGCTGCGCCGTCAGCGCCTCGCGATTCCAGTAACCCCACGCCACACCCGCACCGCCGATGTGGATCTCGCCCACCGCACCGCGCGGCACAAGCCCGCCTTCCCCGTCCAGCAAGTGGATCTGCGTGTTCGCGATCGGACGACCGATGATCGACTGCTGCGGCGCACAGGTGATCGCCGCATCGAACTCGTGGAACGTCGAATCGCCGTTGGCCTCGGACGACCCGTAGAAGTTGTACAACTTTACTTCTGGACATTGCTGCATGAAACACTGCGCCAGCGACCACGGCAGCGACTCGCCGCTGCAGACCACGCTGCGCAGCCGCGCGAGCGCGGCAGGCCCGACGTCGAGCAGACTGCGCAGCAATGACGGCACGAGCACGAGATGCGTGACGCCGCACTGTACGAGACGCTCGGAAAAGCGCTCGCTGTCGCGCGCGTGCGCATCGTCGAACACGACGAGTTCGCCGCCGCAGAGCAAGGTCTGCAGCATCTCCGTGACCGAGTCGACGAAACCGATGCTGGTCTTGAACGCAACGACCGGGTGCTCGCCGGCGATGCGCTCGCACCACCACAGCAGCCGGTTGGCGAGTCCCGCCTGCGTGTTGACCACGCCCTTCGCGGCGCCGGTCGAGCCCGAGGTATAGATCACATAGGCGAACGCGTCCGGCGAGGGTGCAGGCAGATCCGGCGCGGCGACGCACTCGGCCGCGTCGTCGCGCAGCAGCCTCAGGCCGTGGCGTTGCGCCAGGGCGTCGAGTCCGTCCGCGGCACCGGCGCCGAAGAGCAGCGTCGGCGTGCTGTCGGCGATCATCGCGTCGTGCCGCGCCGGCGGCAGCTCCGGCGCCAGCGGCAGATACGCGGCGCCGGCCTTGAGGATGCCGAGCACGGCACTGACCAGCGCGACGCCGCGCGGCGCATGGACCGCGACGCGATCGTCCGGTCTCACCCCCGCGGCACGCAGACGCGCCGCGATCGCATTGGCGCGGCGATCCAGACGGGCGTAGTCGATGCACCCATCGCCGTCGCGTATCGCGACGCGGTCGGCGTAGCGCCGCGCCGCCTGCTCGAACAGCACGGACACCGGCAGCGGTGCATGCGGCACACCGCCGTCACCGCGGCCCAGCGTCAACAGCGTCTGCCGCGCTGCCGCGTCGACGAGGGTCAGTCCAGCCAGTGCGCGCTGCGGCGCCGCGACGAACTGTTCGAGCCAGCCGGCGAATTGCCGCACATGGCGCGTCATGGCCGCCGCGTCGAACAGCGCCGTCGCGTACTCGAGCCGGCCGCCCAGGCGCGTACCGTCGTCATGGAGCGCGAGCACGAGATCGTAGGCCGTGCCCGGCGGCGCCAGCGGCAGCGCCGCGACGTCGAGTCCGTGCAGCAACGGACGCTTGGGCAACGGCGTGTTGTCGAGCACGAGCATGACCTGGAACAGCGGACTGTGCGCGAGGCTGCGCGGTGGGTTCAGCGCCTCGACGATGTCGCTGAACGCGGCACGCGGATGCGCCAGCGCGCCGAAGACGACGTCGCGCGCCTGCTGCACGAGCTGCGCTACCGTCGATGCGGCGTCCACACGCAGACGCAGCGCCTGGGTATGGGTGAGCAGGCCGAACACGTTCGCGGAATCGGGCGCATGGCGATCCGCGAACGGCACGCCGACGACGATGTCGTCCTGGCCGCTGAGCCGCGCGAGCTGGGCCGCCCAGGCCGCGAGCAGCACCATGAACACGGTCGCCCGCTGCTGCTGCGCGAAACGGCGCAGCGACGCGCCGAGCGCGTCGTCCAGCACGATCTCGACGCTCGCCGCGTCGAAGCGCTGCAGCGCGGGCCGGCGCCGGTCGGCCGGCAGGCCGAGCGCGACCGGAATGCCCTGAAGTTGCTTTTTCCAGAATTCCAGGTCGGACGGCGCGCCGGCGACCGCGGCGCGCTCGCGCCGCAGCCAGCGCCGGTAGGCACCGGCCGGCGGCAGCGTCGAAACAGGGCGCGATCCCGCGGCGTCGTACAGCGCCGCCAGATCCGCGAACAGCAGCCCCGCCGACCAGGCGTCGCCGGCCAGATGATGCAGTGCGATGCACAGTACGTGATGACGTTCCGATACGCACAGGAGGCGCAGGCGCAGGGTCTTGCCGTCGGCGAGCTCGAACGCGGTCGCAGCCTCTTCCGCCAGCGCGCGCGCCACCGCCGCGTCGCGCGCGCCGGCGTCGAGGGCGGCGAGATCGTCGATCCGCAACACGCCGGGCGTCGGCGCGAGCACGCGCTGAACCACGGAGTCCTCGCGCTCGACGAATGCGGTGCGCAGGGCTTCATGGCGGGCGACGAGCGCATCGGCCGCACGCGCGAGCGCTGCGACGTCGAGCGCGCCGCGCAGCTCGAACGCGCCGACGAGATGGAACGCCGCGGCGGCTTCTTCGCCGAGGCGGCTCGCGAGCCAGATCTGCTGCTGTGCCGCGCTCAGCGGCAGGTCGCCGTCGTCGCCCTCGTCTTCGGCGACGGCGGAGGTTGCAGCGGACTGCGCGGCCATCTGCGCGGCGATGCCGGCGACGGTCGGCGCGGCGAACAAGGCTTGCGGCGAGAGGTTCGCGCCGAAGTCGGCGTTGAGGCGCGCGAGCAGATCGAGTGCGAGCAGCGAGGTCAGCCCGGCCGCGAACAGATCCTGGTCGGCGGGCACGCCGCAGCCGAGCACGCTTTCCGCGACGGCGGCAACGCGCCGTTCCGCGGCCGACGCGGCCGCCCGGGTGCCGCCGCTGTCGTTGTCGCGCCGCCATTGCCACAGCGGCTCGAGCGCGTCGTCGCGATACAGCTGCGCGCAGCGCAGGCGTTCGATCTTGCCGCTGGAGGTACGCGGAATCCGCCCCGCCTTGACCAGCACGATCGCACCGAGGTCGAGCAGCTCGTGCTGTTCGAGCAGCGCCGCGCGCACGCGCGCCGGCAGATCGTCGACGCGCGCTTCGGCGCGCGACTCGACTTCGATGATGACGGCCAGCTGTGCCGCCGCATCGGCCGGTTCCAGCGCAAACGCCGCGGCGCCGTTGGACCGGAACGCGGGATCGAGACGCTCCAGCGTGACCTCGATGTCCTGCGGATAGAAATTGCGTCCGCCGAAGATCATCACTTCCTTGCGCCGGCCGGACGGGAACAGCTCGCCGCCGTCGACGAAACCGTAATCGCCGGTGCGCAGGTAGCCGCCTTCGCCGGTACTGGCGATCGCGCCGAAGGTTTCCGCGGTGGCCTCGGGCTTGCGCCAGTAGCCCGCGGCGACCGACGGTCCGCGGAACCAGATCTCGCCGACTTCGCCGGGGCCGACCGGCACGCCGCTGTGCGGGTCGACGACGAGCAGGTCGTGGCGTGCGTCCTGCACCCAGCCGTTGGAGACCAGCACGACGCGATCGTCGGCCGATTCGGCGCGCTCGACGCGGTGCGCCGCGAGCGCGCTTTGCCGGACCGCGAGCAGACGCGGCATGGTCGCGCCGGGTCCGCGGCGATGCGTGGTCACGAGCAGCGCCGACTCGGCCAGACCGTAGCCGCCGGCCAGCGCCTCGGCGCGGAAGCCGCAGCACGCGAATGCCTCGGCGAAGCGCGTCAGGGTCTCCGCGCGGATGCGCTCCGAACCGTTCGCGGCGACTTCGAGCGAGGACAGATCGAGCGTGCGTTTCTCGTCGTCGGAGATGAGTTCGCTGCAGAGCTGATACGCGAAGTTCGGTCCGCCGGTCATGCGTGCGCGGTAATCGCTGATCACCTTGAGCCAGCGGTACGGCCGGCGCATGAACACCGCGGGCGGCATGTGCACGGCATGGCTGCCCGCGTAGAGCGGATAGCAGATCGCGCACATCAGGCCGAAATCGTGATACGGCGGCAGCCACGAAACGAACACGTCGTCGGCGCCGAGCCAGAAGCTCGCGTGATGCAGCGCGAGGTTCGCCAGCAGATTGCCGTGGCTGACCATCACGCCCTTGGGCGAACCGGTCGAACCCGAGGTGTACTGCAGGAACAGCAGGCTGTCGCGCGTGACCGGCGGCGGCGTCCACGCCGGCGCCGCGCCGCGCAGGTCGTCGGTGGCGACGAGCTGCAGTGCGGACAACGCGCTGTCCGCATCGGGAATCATCTTGAGCAGCCGTTCGATGCCGCTGGCGAGCGCGAGCACGGCGCGCGGCTGCGCGTCCCGCACGATGAGTTCGAGCCGCGGCAACGTGCGCGCGTTGCTCGGCGGCACCGCCGGCACGGCGACGACGCCGGCATAGGCGCACGCGAAGAAACCGACGATGTAGTCGAGCCCCGGCTGATGCGCGAGCAGCACGCGGTCGCCGGGCGCGGTCAGGCTCTGCAGATGTGCCGCCAGCGCCTTCGCGCGCGTCTGCAGCTCGGCGTAGGTGACGGCGTCGGCGACGGTCTGCCCGTCGCCGAGAAACGTATACGCCGGGCGCTCGCGCGACCCCGATGCCGCCGACGCGCGGTAGTCGAGC
>CAMLSI010000410.1 GCA_946482585.1 uncultured Lysobacteraceae bacterium | reverse complement strand
CAGCGCGCGGCCGAAACTCACGTTCCCGCTGCCGGGAAAGGCGAGGTTTTCGCGCCACGGCCAGCCGACGTTGCCGAGAAGAACGCGGCGTTCGAATACATAGCCGCTGCCCTCGTCGGACGCCGACGTCTGCGCGCGGCCGTCGGCACCGACGACGATGCGCGCGCCGCCGATGCCGACGGCGATGCCGAAGCGGTCACCGCTTTCGGCATCCGGATGCTGGATCTCGGTCTCGAACGAATACAGGTCCTCGCCCACGGCGCGTGCATAGACGAATGCGCCGCCGCCGGGCGTTCCGTCGACGCTGCGTCCCGGCGCCCCGAGCACGAGGTAGCCGTTGACGTCGACCGACGCGCGATCGATCGCGACGCTGGTGCCCATCGCATCGATCGGTCCCGGCGTGGTGTTCGCGAACTGCTGCCGGTAGTCCCAGCCCGCTGTGAAGTAGCCACGCTGGTAGAGATAGGCACGACCGGCCGCACCGGCACCACCGCTGTTGACGTAGGCCGGAGCGCCGACCAGCAGCGAGTAGTGGCCGGTCAGCGGCGAGTTGCCGGCGGTCCAGGCGAGCGCGAGCGACCTGCCGAAACGCGATCCCTCGGGCGATTCGGGCCCGAACAGGACGTCTTCCCAGACGACCGTCGTACCGTCGAAGCGGCCAGTCGCGACGGAACCGCGCTCCACGCCGTTGGACGAACTGCGTCCGCGCGGCGCGCCGATCGCGACGAGGCTGCCGCGGAGCGCGACGGCCGAGCCGATGCCGAACTCGAAATCCGGATCACTGATGATCGCGGGATACAATTTATAAAATGTCGGCGGCTGCGTGGATTCATCGAGGTCGACGAGATAGGCCTTCGAACGGCCGTCGCGGCAGTTCGGGCAGCCGATCAGCACGCGATTGCCCGAAACGGAGACCGCGGCGCCGAATCGCGCGCTCACCAGTGCCGATTCGCCGGCGAGCGTGCTGAGCTGCAGCCAGCGCAGGAAACGCCACTTGCCGGCGTTCCAGCGAAAGATTCCGACACGTCCCGAATCGGTCATGTCGCCGTCGTCGTAGCCGGGCGCGCCTACGGCCATCCACTCGCCGTCGCGGGACACGGTCGACCCGGAACGGTCGCCGGCGCCGCCGGGCGCGAGTCCCGGCGAAAGATAGCGATAGATCGGAACCGTCTGCGCCGCTGCGCCGGCAGCGACGACGATCAGCGTGACCGCGAGGAGTACACGCGTGACATCTGCGAAATTTCGCATGATTCCCTCCACTGCAGCCCCCTGCAGCGGAAGGAACGCGGGGTTCGCGGCGATGCGAACATGGGCACAGCTATCGGTGCGGCCAGACAGGATCCGGCGGAAGCGTCCGCCTGCGGTTCCTGCCGATCCGCAGCGATTTCCGCGTTACCGGATTTCGCAGAAGCAATACGCGAACACGTTCGGCTTGCCGTCCTGCACGCTGCGCAGCAGACGCAGCGGACGCTGCAGGTCGGCGTCGTGCAGCAGGCTCGTTTCCGGGCGCAGCCATTCGATCTTCGCCAGCGCACGCGCACTCGCGTTGTCGCTCAGGTTCAGCAGGAACTGCTCGAACGCGCCGAGCGGTTTCTCGATATAGCGCGTCTGGTAGTCGCTGCCGAGCTTCGCGCGTTCGGCCGCGGCGGCGACCGCCGCATCGAGTCCGCCGAGCTTGTCGACGAGACCGCGTTCGAGCGCCTGACGTCCGGTCCAGACGCGGCCGCGCGCGATCTGGTCGATGTCGTCGGGCTGCTTGCCGCGCGCGGTGGCGACACGGCCGATGAAATCGCGATAGCCCTTGTCGATCACGGACTGGATCACCTTCGCGACCGACGGGTCGAGCGGCCGGCGCGGATCGAGCGCGCCGGCGAACGGCGTCGTGCCGACGCCGTCGGTGTGTACGCCGATCTTCTCCAGCGTGTCGGGAATGCTGACGAACAATCCGTAGATGCCGATCGATCCGGTGATCGTCGCGGGCTGCGCGAAGATCTCGTCGGCATCCATCGAGATCCAGTAGCCGCCCGATGCCGCGACATCGCCCATGGACGCGATCACGGGTTTGCCGGCCTGCTTGATGAGCTCGACTTCGCGGCGGATCTGCTCGGAGGGGAACGCGGCGCCGCCGGGCGAATTGACGCGCAGCACGACGGCCTTGACGTTGTCGTCCTCGCGCGCATCGCGCAGCAGTTCGGCCGTCGATTCGCCGCCGATCGTGCCGGGACTCTGTTCGCCGCCGAGGATCTCGCCTTCGGCGACGATGACCGCGACCGATGCACGCAGGTCCGGCAGTGCCGCGCTGCGCGCGAGCGCCTGGTAGTCGCTCCAGTGCACCTGGCGGAACGTGTGCTTTTCCTTGTCCGCGACGCCCTTCGCGATGAGGATTTCGCGCGCCTGATCGCGCGTCGCGAGCTGATCCACGAGCTGCGAGGTCAGCGCGATCTTGGCCAGATCGCCCTGCGCGTCTTCGATGGCTTCGGGCAGGATCTCGATGCCGTTCTGGATCGCCTTCGGTTCGAGCTTGCGCCGGCCGCCCACGTCGGCGAGCCAGGTCTGCCAAAGACCGTCGAGCCAGAAACGGTCGGCTTCGCGTGCTTCGCTCGAGGCATCGTTGCGGATATAGGGTTCGGCCGCGGACTTGAACTCGCCGACACGGAACAAGTGCACCTGTACGGCGAGCTTGTCGAGCAGATCCTTGTAGTAGCCGCGATAGCTGGAGAAACCGTTCAGCAGCACCGCGCCGTCGGGATGCAGCAGGATCTGGTCCGCATGCGTCGCGAGGAAATACGGCATCTGCGTCATGCCGTCGGAGACGGCGACGACTTCCTTGCCGGTCGCGCGGAACCGCTCGAGCGCTGCACCGATTTCGGTGAGCGAGGCGATCCCCGCGCCGCGCAGATCGTCGACGATGAGCACGATGCGCTCGATGTTCTGGTCCGCGCCCGCGCGCCGGATGACGTCGAGCACGTCGCGCAGCTGGATCTCGTGGACCTTGTTGCCGAGCATGCGCTCGAGTGCGCGCGAACCGGCGTCGGTACGGTATTGCTCGACGAGTTCGCCTTCGAGGTCGAGCACCAGCGCCGTGCGCGGTTCGATGACCGGCGCCTTGGCCGACAGTGCGAGCAGGACGATCAGCAGGAAGAACAGGAAGATCAGGTTGAGCACCAGACGGCGCGTGAAATTGATCGCATCCCAGATCGCGCCGAAGAATCGCCGCACCGGGCCGGGCTTACGCTCCGTCATTACTCTCTCCAGCTTGCCAATTGAGCTGCGGCGCCGCGTCGGTGCCGCTCAGTGGATATTGTGGCCCGGATTGGGCACGGATTGACCAGTGGCAAGAGTCGCCCCCTGCCAGCGTCCGTGCGCGGCCTGGCGGCGGAAGCGCAGGAACAGCAATACGGCCGCGACCGACAGGCCCGCAATCAGGCCCATCCACATGCCGCGCGCGCCGAATCCGGCGCGGAACGCGAGCAGCCAGCCGACCGGCATGCCGACGCCCCAGTACGCGAGCACGGTGATGAACATCGGCACGCGCGTGTCCTTGAGACCACGCAGCGCGCCGTTGGACGCGACCTGGATGCCGTCGGAGAACTGAAACAGGCCGGCGAGGATCAGCAACTGCGCCGCGAGCGCGATGACGGCCGCATCGCTGGTATACAACGAGGCAATTCGGACTGGCGCGAGCAGCATGGCGCCGGCGGAAACGAACTGGGTCGCGACGCAAAGCCCGATGCCGGCATATCCGGCGTAGCGGACGCCGCGCTCGTCGCCGCGGCCGACCGCGTTGCCGACGCGCACCGTGATGGCGATCGCGAGGCCGAGCGGGATCATGAAGCACACGGCCGAGACATTGAGCGCGATCTGGTGGCTCGATGCGGTGGTTTCGCCGAATCCGGCCAGCACCAGCGCGACGACCGCGAACAGGCTGGCTTCCATGAACACGCTGATGCCCATCGGCACGCCGATGCGCAGCAGCTGGCCGATCGTGGAGAAATCGGGCCGATCCGCGCGCTCGAACAGATGCAGGCGCCGGTATTCGGGACGCCAGTACAGCCATGCGAGCAGTCCGAAGAACTGCAGCCAGATCACCGCGGCAGTGGCCGCGCCGCAACCCGGCGCTCCCTGCGGCGAAAAACCGAACCGGCCGTACATCAGCACCCAGCCTATCGGTGCGAGCAGCGCCAGACCGAGCAGCCCGAAATACATGGTCGGCCGCGTGAGCCCCATGCCTTCGCTCGCGCCTCGCAGCGCGAAATAGCCGCAGAGCGCCGGCGCGCCCCATGAAATCGCGCGCACGAAACCCTGCGCATCGGCGCGCAGGCTCGCATCGACCCCGATCCAGTCGAGGAAAAACGGCGCGCAGAGTCGCACCGCGAAGAACAACACCACGCCCATGCCCGCCGCGAGCCAGAGCGCCTGCCGGAACAGCGGTCCGACTTCAGCATGCCGCCGCGCGCCCGCGAGCTGCGCGACCGACGGCGACAGGGCCATCATCACGCCGAGCGCCGCGACGAACGCGAGCACCCAGAAATTCGCACCGACCGACACCGCGCCCAGCGTGTGCGCGTCGAGATGGCCGGCCAGCATCGTGTCGACGACGGTCATGCCGACGCCACTGAGCTGGCCCGCAATCAACGGCAGGGCCAGCCGCACGGTGTCAGCGCATTCGCGTGCCAGACGCTGGCGATCGATGGAGGGCATAGCACGAAAACCGGAAAGCGATCGTGCAGTCTACCAGCGCGGCGCGAATGAACCGTCGACGCGCTGCCGGTTCGGCCGCGC
>CAMLSI010000409.1 GCA_946482585.1 uncultured Lysobacteraceae bacterium | reverse complement strand
CGCGGACGTCGCGCCGTCCGCTCGAAACACGGTGATGACGTGCGCGTCGATGATTCTTCATGCCTTGCGTTCCGCGGCGACTCGCCGCGACTCAGGGCTCGCCGTCCCAGTAGTCGAGACTCTCGCCGTTGCGCTGGATGACTTCGAAGGCCTTGCCCGAACCGAGGCTGCCTTCGGCGAGGAACTTGCCCGAATCCGGGTATTCGCAGATCTCCGGTTCTTCGGTCGTGCCGATGGCCAGATACTTCAGCGGCGCCTCCGAGGTGTTGAGGATCTGATGCGGATACTCAGGGCCTGCGGGAATGAAGATCACGTCGCCGGTCTTGAGCGGCAGGAGTTCGTCGGCGACGCGCAAAGTGCCGTTCCCTTCGAGGATCACGAACATTTCCTCCTGCGCATGATGCAGGTGGTACGGACACACGCGCTTGCCCGGCGCGACGATCTGTATCGTCGCACCGAGTTTTTTCGCGGCCGTGCCTTCGCCCAGATACGCGCGATGACAGTCGTAGTGCGGTTCGCGTACGCGATGCTGTTTCGGGATGTCGTCGAGGTTGCGGATCAGCAGGTCGCGCAGGGAAGGCGTGCGGTCGGACATGGGAGCGTCTCCACGGGTGTCCGTCGAGCTTAGTGAGGATGCCTGCGTCGCGATAGCATCGCGCGGGCAGTCCTCGGCGTATCAGGGGCGATCGATCATGTGATCGAACGACAGGAACCCGATCGGCATCGGCGGCACCGACCTCGACAGCCATCATCCCGATGGAACGCGGCAACGAGACGGATCGCGAATCGTCCGCACGACGCTGGCGGCGTTGCGATGCGCCGGATCTCCCGCCGCGTCGGCGCGCTGATCGCCAGCGTGGTCTTCATGGTCTTCGCGGGCAGACGGTCTATCGCGCGTTGCGCGGTTCTCCGGCAGTTCGACTACGGGGCGATTTCCGACGTATACGAACGCGATCCCGCTGCGGAAATCGATGTGTCCGCGTTGCGCGTGCGGTGTGTTCCGGGCCGGCCGTCGAGTAGCCTGATCGATGCCGGCACGGCGCCGTGCAGCGACTGGCGGCCGTGACGACGGCGACAGCGACGGATGCGGAAAACGAGCGCCGCACCGCGGCGCTCGTTACCGGGCGAATCACCGCTTACCGGCAGCGACCGTAGCGGTCGGGACTCGCGCCCGGACCGCCGCGAGGACCCGGCGGATTTTCCCAGTTCGTGCCCGGGCCGCCGCGCGGACCCGGCGGGTTGTCGTCGAGATCCCACCAGCAGTGCCTGGACTGGTTCCACAGGCCGTAGCGCGGGTGGTAGTAACCGTAGTTGCGGTTGAAGTAGAAGCCGTCATCGCGTCGCGAGAAGCGGTAGTACTTCTTGCCGTAGCGGAAATCGCGGTAGTCGGGCGAGGCGCCCGGACCGCCTCTCCAGCCCGGCGGATTTTCCCAATTGGTACCCGGACCGCCGCGCGGACCCGGCGGATTGTTGTCGCGGTCGCGGGGATAGTCGCGCGCGTCGGCGGCGCCGGCGAATGTCAGCGCGGCGGCAGCGAGGAAAAGCAAACGGGGCAGTTTCATGGCGGACTCCTGCGTGTGTCCTCGTCGGAATCAACGAAGTTCGACAGGGCCACGTTGACGTCGCAAGCGTGAATGACGAGGGAAAAACGCGTGGAGACCGCGTGCCGGATGGTGTCCGTTCAGCGCAATGAAGAGGGTGTGTCGGGATGGGGCAGCGTAGAGAGGTGGGCGAGATGCGCTCGGGACGGGCCGGGCGTCCCTTCTCCCGGTAGATGCGGCAAATGCTTCTTTCTGTATAAATATAAAATATTTCATCGATGGCCCGATCCGGCCGCACTGCATGGGCGACGGGAGCGCCGATGCCCCGGGCCGGACGCATCGCGGCTCCCCCGCGCTCCGCGCGTCAGCTCGGCGGCCGCAGTGCGGGAAGGGCGTCGAGCGCGGCGAAAAACGTACGCGGGTTTCGGCGCGAACGCCGGTGTCAGCGGCGCTTGCCGGTCTTCACCGCGCGCTTGAGGGAATCCGGTACGCGCGCGGCTTTCGCGAGCGCGATGTCGAATACCGCCCGGATGCCGGCGCTGCCGGTCCAGTGCTCGATGATCGACTGCGCGACGACCGAAGCTACTTCCAGCGGAAGCGGAACCGTTTCGTCGCGGGCGAACTGCAGCCGGAGATCCTGCAACCACACGCACTCGGACAGGCGCCGACGGACGCGCTGCAGCGCATCCGCTGATTCGTGATCGGCGCCGGCATCGAGCCCCCGCGTGACCACGGTGCCGCAAGCCGAGCGGCCCGGCAGGCGCAGGTATTCGTCGTAGGCGCCCAGGCATTCCGTCCAGGCCTGCCGCCTGGCGGCGACCGGGTCCTCGCCGATGACGCAGATCCCGAGGCCGACCTGGATCGGCGTGCGGGCCAGCAACGCGGCTACCGAACTTTCCTCTGCCTGCGTGTCGCGGAACGGAGACGACAGTTGCGGCGCGCTCGCGCCGATCCACGAAACCGGCGTCCACGCAGGATCCTTGCCCGCGGAACACCGGCTGGCGTACACGGCCGTCCACGCCTGCTGCAGCAGCGTCCAGGCATTGGGCACGATGGGCCAGCACAGAGCCCGTACGTGCACGGCGGCGCCCTGCGCGTTGTGGCCGACTGCCGCGGCGCTGGCGGCAGCGCGCTCCCAGGCGACGGTTCGGCCGTCGGCGGTCGCGGGGGAGGCTCGTCGGGCGGGAGACACGACAGCGGAGCGAAGCGGAAGAGTCATGACCGGATACCGTAGGACGCGGCACCGCCTCGTGCGAGGCAGGTGTGATACCGCTATATGAAGGTTCTGTCTACTATAGATGATGTTCTGTATCTATTAATAGATGCATGAAACATCATATGCTTCGGGATCCCCGGACTGCCGCGCGCGGTGTTCTGGCGCCGACCGGGTGACTCGGAGGATCATTCGCGGTCCGGTTCCTGCCTCGCGATGACAGAGCCCCGTTTGTTGGCGCCTGCGGCATCACCGGCGGTTCGGACGACGATACGGATGTCACTAGTGGAGTGTTGAATGATCACGGCGGCTCAGCTTCGCGCGGCACGCGCCCTGGCGGGTATGGACCAAAAGACCCTGGCCCAGAAGGCCGGCGTGTCGCTACCCACGATCCAGCGCATGGAGGCCAGCACCGGCAATGTGCGTGGCGTCGTCGAAACGCTGACGAAGATCGTCGCCGCGCTGGATGCGGCGGGCATCGAACTGATCGGCGACAACATGCCCAGCCACGGCACGGGCCGCGGGGTCCGGCTCAAGGCGGTGAAGCTGCCCTGAGTGTCGGCAGCGCGCGAACGCGGCCCCGTGCATTGCTTCGCGAATTGCTGGGTTGTGAAAAAGTCACGTATGCGGAAAGTTGTACCTTTTCCGGCATCGGCCTGCGCGCAGCCAGGAGACGATTCCGGCGCCGCAGTCGCTGCGGTTCACCGGGGGCGACCGCAGTGCCGGTTGCGGCGGATGGAACGGCAGACGGGATCGCAGCGACGACGTCCGGCGGCGTCACGCCGGCGTCAATCGCGCGGCGACACGTCGATGCGCGCCCATTCGATGGCCTGGGCGAAACCGTCGGCGAAGCGCAACTGGCCGCCGTCCGGCGTCACCTGCATCTGCGCGAGCACGCGCCGCGGTTGCTCGCGCAGCCCCGACAGGATCACGCGCGTCCCCAGGCGTTCGCAGCGGGCGATGAACTGGCGCAGCGCGGTGACCCCGCTGGCGTCGATCAGCGGTACGAGGCGCATGCGCAGGATGAAGACGGCAGGTGGCTTGAGCAACCGGTCGAGCACGCCGTCGAGCCGGTTCGCGACGGCGAAGAACAGCGGCCCCGAGATCTGGAACGCTTCGACCGTCGGCGGCAATTGCGCGCGCTGGTCGGCCTGGTCGGCGCCGTCATCGTCTTCGTCGATCAGCGAAATCTGCGATTCGAGTTGGACGACCTCGCTCATGCGATGCATGAACAGGAATGACGCGAGCACCAGACCCACTTCGATCGCGATGGTCAGGTCGAACATCACGGTCAGCGCGAAAGTGACTAGCAGTACCGCGCGGTCACCGATCGGGCCCTGCAGCAGGTGTCGGAAACTTTCGAGGTCCGACATCTGCCAGGCCACGACCAGCAGCAGCGCCGCCAGCACCGCCAGCGGCACATAGCCCATCAGCGGCGTCGCGACCTGCATGAAGAGCAGCAGGAACAGGGCGTGCATCATGCCGGCTACCGGCGAGCGGCCGCCCGAACGGATATTGACCGCCGTGCGCGCGATGGCGCCCGTGGCCGGCAGCGCGCCGAACAGGGCCGACCCGATGTTCGCGACTCCCTGAGCGATCAGTTCGCCGTTGGAGCGGTGCCGCCCGCCGGTCATGCCGTCGGCGACGACGGCGGACAGCAGCGATTCGATGCCGGCCAGAAACGCGATGGTGAACGCGCTGGGGAACATTTCCAGCGTGCGCTCGAAGGGAATGTGCGGTATCTCGAAAACGGGCAGCGCCGAGGGAATGCTGCCGAACCGCGTCGCGATCGTGTCGATCGGCAGCGCCAGCACGCTCGTGGCGATGGACGCCAGCACCACGGCGATCAGGAAGCCCGGCCACGTGGGGCGCCATCGGCGGAGGGCAATGACGACGACGAGCGAAGCGATCGCGACGGCGGCGTTCACTGGCCTGATTCCATCCACATTGGCGGCGTACGCGCGCCAGCGTTCGAAGAACTCGGCCGGCACCGCACCCATCGGCAGGCCGAGCAGATCCTTGATCTGGCTG
>CAMLSI010000408.1 GCA_946482585.1 uncultured Lysobacteraceae bacterium | reverse complement strand
CGCGGCGGCGCGCGTCGTCGCGTGCGCGCCGCGTCCATCCGAGGCGTTCGCGCCACGTGCCGCCCGCGTCGTCGCCGCGCAGCCACAGGCCGGTCGCACCGTCGACGCCGATCGGCACCGCGCCGCGCTGCAGGCGCACCGCGACGGCCGAACCGCGTGCGAACGTCGCGAGCCGTGCGGCCAGCGCCGTGGCGGCCGCCGTCGCATCGTGCTCGGCAAACCGTGCCGCGAGCGTCGCCGGATCGACACGCGGTGCGATGCGGAAGAACCTGCGCCAGAACGGATCGCGCCAGATCCGCGCCGCGTGCGCGCGTCCGCCGACGAGCGCGAGCGCGATCAACGCCGCGAGGTCGCGCGCATCGGCGCCGTCGCCGGCCGGCAGCGCCGCGACGAACGCGCCGTCGACGAGGTCGGCGAGCTCGGCCACGAGAAGCGCCATGCCGGCGTACTCGCAGGCGGTCGCGTCCTCGTCTCGCGCATCGCGATCGTCGCCGGCGGCGAGCACGTCGGCGACCGCGCCGCGCGCGCGCGGCGACGCGGCGAGCAGCGTCTGCGCGATGTCGGGCGGCATCGCGCCGGCGATGCGCGCGAGCCGCGCCACGTCGCCGCGGCGCAGCGCGTCGCCGACGGCATCGCGCGGCTCGCCGATCGACGCGGCGCCGGCGATCCACGCGAGTGTGCGGACCCACGCCCGCAGCGATGCCGACGGTGCGACGCCGGCGACGAGCGCACGCCGCAGCAGCGACAGCGCGACGCCGTCGCCGCCGGTGCCCGGCGGCAGTGCGGCGACAGTCGCTCGCAGGCCGGCCGCGAGCGCGCCGCGCGCATCGTCGCCGAACGCGATGGCCTCGCGTGCGGCGCACAGCGTGTCGAGCACCCGGCGCGCCTCGGGCTCGCCGAGCGCGCGCAGGACCGACGGCCAGTCGCCGTCGCCGATCGCCGCGAGCACCGCCGCGCCGTCGACGTCGCGTTCGAGCACGACGGTGCGGATCGCCGCGGACGCCGGCAGTGCGCGCAGGCCGTCGAACGCGCGATAGAACCAGGTGTGCCACGCGCGCTGCGCGGCAAGGTCGACGAGAAAGCGCGCGCGGTACGCCGCGTCGCTCGGAAAACGCATGACGCCGTCGTCGCCGCGCTCGACCGCGTCGATCAGCGCGACCGCGATGCGGCGCGCCCAGTAGCGCGCGACGCGATGCGGCTCGCCGGCGACATCGACGGTGCCGTCGATGTCGAGGCGGCGTACGAGCACGACCGCGCCGCGCAGGCTGTCGAGCCAGCCGTCGAGGCCGGCCGCGAGCTCGTCGCGCGCGATTCCGGCGCACGCGTCGAGGCGATCGCGCACGCGCGCCGGCTGCGGATGCGACCGCGCGACGCGGTACTCGCTGCGCCAGCGCGCGATTCGGATCGCGTTCACGGCACGCCGATCGCGATGAACGTGAAGCCATTGTCGACCGTGGTTCCGGGCGACGAGATCAGCGTCGTCGTGATGTCGACGTGGTCGGCGGCCGGCGACAGAATGTTGATGGCGCGCGAGCTGCTGTCGACGATCGTCGCCGTGACGACCGGCGCCTGCGCGAACGGCCGCGTGAACGTCACGCGGTACGTGCCGGTGCCGGTGCGCGCGACCGTGTAGCCGGCGCCGGCGATGACATTGCCGATCGAGCCGACCCGGCCCGCGAGCGCGCGCAGCGCCTGCTCGCCGCCGAGTGCGGTCAGCTCGCCGCTCGCGCCGTGGCGGATTTCGCCGCGCACGTCGAGCAGTCCGCCGGGTGCCTCGGTGCCGATGCCCACGCCGCCGCCGTTGCCGAGATACACCTGCGACGTCGCCGGATTGCCGTGGCGGAATGCGAGGCCGGCGTTGTTCGCCGCGAGCCGCATCTGCCATGACGCCGCGCCTGCGCTCGTCTGCAGCGCGAGGGCGCCGCCCTGCGCATCGGCGCGGATCGTCAGCGGCTGCGCGAGTGCCGGCACCGGCGCGGTTGCGGTGCCGATGCCGACCTTGCCGTCCTCCTGGACGACGACGCGCGGCGCGAAGTCGAAGTCGAGCTCGCAGGGCTTGTTCGTGTTCGTCGCGGCCGACACGCCGATGACGAGCCGTGTCGGCGAGTTCGGATCGGCGCTCTTGCCGAGCAGCACCTGCAGCTCGGTTGCCGCCGCGTCGACGCGCCGCAATGCCGTGACCGGCGCGCCGCCGACGTAGTCGGTGCCGGCCGCGGCCTGGAATTCGAGCCGCCGGCCGTACAGCCGCGCGTCGCCGAGGAAGCGCGTATGCGCTTCGATCCAGATCGGCTCGCGGAATTCGAGGTGATCGTCGCAGACGATCAGGTCCTTCTCGGTCGACCGTACGGCGTTGCAGACCTCTTCGACCGACAGTGTCGCGCTGCGCGGCAGCCAGCGCGTGCGCAGACGCAAGAGACCGTCGCCGGCGATCACGCTTTCGGCGACGACGCCGGCCTGACGACGCAGCACGCGCGACTGCTTGCGCGACGCCTCGGTCGGCGCGAGCAACTGACCCGGCGCGCCCTGCTGCCACGGCACGCAGCCGACCGGGATCAGCCACAGCGACGGATCGCCTTCCACCGGCAGCAGTTGCGGCGCGACCGTGGCGTCCGGCGCGAGCGGCTGCTGCTCGAGGTACCAGCCCAGCGCTTCGCGCGCGTCGGCGAACGCGCGGTCGCCGACGCTGACGCCGCTCTCGCGCGAGGACACAGTGGCGCGCGCGCCGACTTCGACGACGAACGCCTCGGACACACGCTGGTACGCGTCGGTGGCATCGCAGACGCCGAAACCGCGGCGCACGCCGCCGCCCGGTTGTTCGTCGTAGCGGATCCACAGGGGCACGAGGCCGCTGCCCAGCGACGTGAACAGCGCGGCGCTGAGCGAGTACGGTTCGGCGACGACGATCGTGCGGCCGTAGCCGTCGACCGCGACGCCGGGCGTCAGGAAATACTGCGTGTCGCCGTTCGGCGACGCGATGCCCACCAGGTCGATGCCGGCGACGATGCCGCAGGTGTGCGCGCCCAGCGCGTGGCGGGCGTGCAGTTCACGCAGGTACGTCGCGAGCGCCTCGAGGTCGGCCGCGCCGAGGTACTGCCCTTCGAAGTAGTGCGGCCGTTCGGCGAACACGGTGCTCATGGCTCACCTCTTGCCTTTCTTGGCCGGGGCGTCGGGCTTGCGCTGCTTGCGCAGTGCGCGGATCTCGTCGTCCTGCGCGGCGACGTGGCGCTTGAGCTCGTCGAATTCGCGGCGCAGCGCGTCGTCCTGCCCGCCGCTGCCGCCGACCATGCCGAGCAGCGCGCCGACGCGGTCGCGCAGCAGTGCGGCGAACGGGTCGAGACCGCCGAGCGCGATCGGCCGCGCGACCTGATTCAGCGCGAGGAACTGCGGCAGCCGCGCCATCTCGATCGCTGACAGGTCGCCCGGTCTGCCGCCGTCGCGCGACAGGAAACTCGCAGCGAACGCTTTCGCGTCGAGCGGCCGGCGGCCGCGTCGGGTGGCGGCCGCGACGAGCTCGGACATGTCTTTGACGCCCTTCGTGTCGAACGTCGGATTGAGCCGCAGGTTCGCATTGCCGGCGGCGATCTCTCCGGGCCGGAATTCGGCGCGGAACGTGCCCGGCGTGGGTTCGGCCGGCGCACTGGCCGGAGGTGGCGTCGGCGGCGGCGGCGGCTGTGGCGACGGCGGCTGCGGCTGCAGTTTGTCGCCGAACAGCGTCGTCACGTCGAAACAGCAGATGCTTTCCAGGATCTCGCGCAGCGCGCGGCCGAACGGCAGCGCCGACAGCCAGTACTGCAGGTTCGGCAGTGTCGCCGCGAACTTGCGCAGCGTCGTCCAGTTGCAGATGCTGTTGACGCGGCAGTCCGCCGCCACGTGCAGCACCGCCAGCGGCACACGCAGATCGTCGGACGGCTCGGGACACGGCGGCAGCAGCGCCGAGCAGAAGCACGCGAGCAGCGCGTCGATCCACACCATGACGAGCAGCAGCAGCGCATCTTCGAGCGCGGCCGGGTCGAAGGTCTGGCCGCCGCCGATCATCGTGCCGGGCGGCGGTATGACGATCGTGCCGAGCCTCGCGATCAGCGCGCAGTGGTAGCCGGGCCGCGATGCGAGATGGTTGAGCAGGAAAGCGCGCAGCTGCAGCGTGTACTGGTACCAGATCTGGTAGCCGGCCGGCGTGTCCATCGGCGTGTTCTGGGGATACTGCGGGACGTCCTTGAGCAGCGGTCCCGCGCAGCATTCGAAGCGTCGCAGGATTTCGGAACCGTTGTCGCTGCGCTTGTCGTCGTACTGCGGAGGCGGTGCGCGAAACACCTCGAATGCGTAGCCTTCGCAGATCACGGCCGGCTCGCACTGCACCGGTGCGGTGCGCGGCTTCGCGCCCGCCGACGGCGTCGAGCCGCCGCAGCCGCAGGAACCCGCACCGCCGCCCTTGCAGCCGCAGGATCCGCCGCCGGAACCCCCCTTGCAGCCGCAGCTGCCCGAGCACCCGCAGCCGCCGGTGTCGACGGACGGCGGCAGCAGCGGCTTGACGCCGCGTGCCGGCGTTTCGCTGTAGCGGATCGCGAGCACCCATTCTTCCTGCAGCGCTTCGCACGGATGCTGCTCCGTGCCGGGCTTGTACGGATCGCAGTGCTGGCGCGGCTCGGATGCCTTGCACGCCTTGATCAGGCTGCACACGTCGACGCGCACGGCGTCGCAGACGACGATGTCTTCGCCGCAGGGCCCCAGCGCGTAGCCGCAGCTGACGTTGACGCCTTCGCCACAGGGCGCGCAGGTGACCTCGAGGCCGTTGACGACGCCCC
>CAMLSI010000407.1 GCA_946482585.1 uncultured Lysobacteraceae bacterium | reverse complement strand
TGAATCCGCGGCGCGCGGGCACGACCACACCTGCGGCGAGAGAGACGTTCGACATGTGGAGAACCCCGACGGAATTCGCGAGCTTACCGGAATGGCAGCCAGGCGCGTGTAGTGACCTAGCGCATTCCGCCCGGGGCGCCGATCACTGCTTCTCGTGTGCGGATACGTGTTGCGTCGCCGATGCCGCGGGAGACTGCCACGAAAAAACCGGCGCACGGGACGCGCCGCGCGTACGTCGCTATCGCATCACGAAAGACTGACGCGCGGCAATGCGCCGTCGTTTCTCCGGATCGCGCTGCACGCAGGTGCTCAGAGTCCGCGCGCCGTCGGTGTCGCAGGGCTGCGCCCTCGCCGTCGACTCAGTCGGCGGGGAGCAATCGCGAGCGGCAAGGCCGTCGCGAACGGAGCAGGAATTTTCCCTGTTCGCGGCGGCACGCCTTCGTCAATTCGCTGTTCGTCAGGATTCTCGCCGCGCTTCCCGTTCGGCATCGTCGGCGAATTCGAACGACCGAACAGCGTCGTCGACAAATGGGCGAGGAAAAATGATCGGGCTGAGCATTCCGTCGAGCCTGCTCGTTTCCCGGATGCACACCTCGCTCGAACGGGTAGGGGAGAGCACCGGGAACCCGTTCGAGGGCATCGCCAACGACGTTCCGATCACGCAGCTGAGCCGCGACATCGAAGCCGACCGGCTCGAGATTCTCGGCGAGCCCGGCCCGCCGGCGACACGCGGATCGGCGAACGACATCGCGCTGTGATGTCGTCTGGAAACCGCGCACGCGGGTCGCGATCGCCGATCCGGTTCCGTCACTCGAGCGCCGCGAGTATGTCGCGCGCGAACGTCGCGACGTCGAATCGCGCGCCGGCGGGATCTTCACCACGCCGGACGAGCACGACGTTGC
This sequence comes from uncultured Lysobacteraceae bacterium, assembly GCA_946482585.1. Next base: position 3,923 of record CAMLSI010000407.1, on the reverse strand, counting down.
GGCCCGGTACGACGATCACGTATTGCCCGCGATTGCCGAATGCGGCGAAGGTACCGGCGGGAACGCCGGGCGAACGGTCGAGCAGCCAGAATGTCGCGCCGTAGCCGAAATCGCCGGTCGGCGGCTGCGGTCCCGACGGCGTCGTCACGTAGGTTCGCCAGCCTTCGGGCAGCACGCGTTGACCGAGGAACATGCCGTCGTTCTGCAAGAGCAGGCCGAAACGCGCGAGGTCGCGCGCGGTCGACCACACCTGGCTCGACATCACGTAGTTGCCGTGCCAGTCGGTCTCCGGGACGGTTCGCGTCATGCCGATTTTCCAGAGCAGCTGCGTGAACGGAAACGCGAGCGCGGCCTCGTCGCCGGTGCGTTCGCGCAGTCCGCGCATCGCCAGCACGATGTCGTTGTTGGCATAGCGGAACGTCGAGCCGGGGCGCGCCGCCAGCGGCGCGCCCATCGGTTCCTGGTCGACCGTCGCGCCGCCGAAGTACAGCGCGTCCGTGCGATTGCCGGCGGTGACGCTGTGGAGGCCGCTCGCCATGCGCAGCAGCTGTTCGGTCGTGATGGCCGCGCGCGGATCGCCGGGCACCTGCCATGCCGTGAGCGGCACGGGTTGCGCAGGATCGATCAGTCCGGCGCCGTGCGCGACGCCGATCAGCGTGCCGGCCAGGCTCTTGGCGACGGACCAGGTGCGTTGCGCGGTGTGCGGACCGAAGCCGCCGCGGTATTTCTCCGCGACGATGCGTCCGCGCTGCACGACGACGATGGCCGTCGTTTCGGTTCCGTCGCCGTAGTGTTTGCCGTCGAACGCGCGGGCGACACTCCGCGCGAGCGCACGCCTGTCGCCGCGCACGCGCGCCGTTGCATTGCGGTCGCCCAGAGGCCAGGGCTTGTCGTCGAGCCGGGGCGCCGGCGCATCGAAGCGCGGCAGCGCCGCCACGGCGTCGGCCGCTGCGCCGATCGGCAATTGCGCGCAGCCGAGATTCGGACGCCACGCCGCGATGCGCGGGGCCAGCGCCGCGTCGAACGCGACGGACACGATCCTGCGCTCCGCATCGATGCGGGCCGCGAGCGTCGGCACGATGGCGTCGTACTCAGGATAGATGCCCTCGAGCTCCAATGCCGACAGCTGCGCCTCGGTACGGCCCGCGTTGAACAGACCGCTGCAGAGCGTGAGCGCCTTGTAGCCCGCGGCGACGGCGCGCTCGTAGGTGCCGGGTGGTTTCTGCTGCGCCGTCGCGGCGGCGGACACGCACAGACACAGCACCAGCGCAGCAACGCGTTTCATCGGGGATCGCCTGACGTCGGGTGAACCGGAAACTAGCACGACCCGGACCGCGTTCATTCCTCGATGGCCTCGATGCCGCGCTGCCGGAGGTTCTCGAGGTGTTCGCGCATTTCCTCGAGCTGCGCGGCGGAGTGGCCGGTCCAGTCCGCGACCTCGCCGATGACGCGGAACGGGGCCCGGGAACGGTAGGACTTCGTCGGGTTGCCGGGAAACCGTTTGTTCGTCAGATTCGGATCGTCTTCGATGAGTCCTGTCGGCTCCACGAGGTAGATCCTGCCGCGTCCTGAGCCGACGGCGAGCTCGGCACCCCAGACGGCCGCCTCCAGTGTTGCCGCAAGGTATACAAAGTTCGCCTGCTTTCGTTTGCCGTAGTTGGAAGCGAAGCCCGGTTCGATCAGGTCACCGGTCTTCAGGTCGGCTTTCGTGCCGTGGTAGTACGTCGGCGCATCCGTCATCGCATCGCTCCGTCTTCCTGTCCGTTCGACAGGCCGGCGATGCTGCGTCACGCACGGGGCCTTTCCGCAAGTCCCCCCGTGTTGTATAAATTCGTGGTGGGGAGGCGCATGGCGCCTCTTTTTTTTGGGACCGTCTCCATGGCGCTTCCAAGGCCGGGACGGCGCTTTGCCGCGCCGGGCCCTCCGTCGCTGGCCGTAGCGCATGCCGGGCTCGACGATGACGCGGCGGCGCGAACGGGACCGGCGCGAAGCAGGACCGGCGCGAAGCAGGACAGCCGCTTCGCCACACGCGGTGCTCACGGCCGCCCGCCTAGGCTGATGCGCGAGGTCGACCGTACGTCGCGGTCAGCGGACGAGCAGACATGAAATCGCGCATCTGGACCATCGTCTCGACGGCCATCGGCAGCGCGCTCGTCGTCCTGGTTTCGATGAACTTCACACGGCCGGAAAAGCGTGTCGAACATCGCATCGAGCACCTGTTCGGCATCGGCGACCCTCAATTCAAGCGGGAGATGGCCACCCTTCTCGGTCCCTGCATCGTCGGCGGCAACCGGATCGCCGCGCTGCAGAACGGCGACGAGATCTTTCCGGCGATGCTCGGCGCGATCCGCGCCGCGCAGCGTACGATCACCTTCGAAACCTACATCTACTGGTCCGGCACCATCGGCCGGCAATTCGCCGAGGCGCTGGCGCAGCGGGCGCAGGCCGGCGTCAAAGTGCACGTCATGCTCGACTGGGTCGGGAGCGCGAAGATGGAGCCGGAACTCGTCGACACGCTCGTCGGTGCCGGCGTCGAGGTCGAACGCTTCCATCCGCTGCACTGGTACACGATTTCCAAGATGAACAATCGTACCCATCGGAAGCTGCTCGTCGTCGACGGCAGGATCGGTTTCGTCGGCGGTGTCGGCATCGCCGACCAGTGGTCCGGCAAGGCGCAGGACCCGGATCATTGGCGCGATAGCCATTTTCGCGTCGAAGGTCCGGTCGTGGCGCAGATGCAGGCCGCGTTTCTCGACAACTGGATCAAGACGACCGGGCGCGTTCTCCACGGCAGCGCGTATTTTCCTCCGCTGGAGCGGGCTGGCGGGCAGGACATGCATCTGTTCACGAGTTCTCCCGCCGGAGGAAGTTCGAGCATGCGTCTGATGTACCTCTCGGCGATCACCGCGACACAGCGGACCATCGATATCCAGGCCGCGTATTTCGTCCCCGATGAGCTCATGCGCAGTGAACTGATACGCGCGCGGGAACGCGGCGTGCGGGTTCGCGTGCTCCTGCCGGACAAGCATCTGGACTCCGACACTGTCCGCCTCGCATCGAAGCGTGGCTGGGGTCCCCTGCTTCAGCGCGGCGTCGAGATCTACGAGTACGAACCGACCATGATGCATTCGAAGATGCTCATCTTCGACGGCGAGGTCGTTTCGGTCGGCTCGACCAACTTCGACATGCGCTCCTTCGAACGCAACGACGAAGCGAGCCTCAATGTGTACGACGTCGAATTCGCACGCGCGATGAGCGACGTGTTCGACCGCGACCTGCAGCAGGCGACGCGGTACACCTACGAACGCTGGGCTGCGCGGCCCTGGCGGCAGAAGCTCGCCGAGACCGTGCTGATACCAATACGTTCGCAACTCTGAGCCGAGGCACTGCGGCGGCGTTCGACGCGCCGGCGGCAACGTCATCCTGCTATCGCCGTCGCGCAAAGGTTTCTTCTTCTCCTTTGTCCCGCTCCGGATCGTATGCGGCGCCATTGGCGATGTAGGTCTCGTTTCGCGTCAGCGTTCCGGACGGCCCGGTCTTGATCCAGAAGGCATGCTCGTGGGAGCCCGCCGGGTCCTGCAGGTTGGCGCCATCGAAGAACACGAAATGATGCGCGCCGCCGTCCTCCGTGTGTGAGTACTGGAGCCGTGGCGCGTTTCCCTGCGGGCAATAGTGCGTCGCGATCAATCGCTGCCCGTCCAGCGTGTAGACCGTCATCGATTGCCGCGTCGGGCTCATGGTCCAGGTCTCGACCACGGTCGTCCCGTTGGCGATCAGCCGGTAGTTCACGACAGTGGAACTGCCGTGCTTCGTGCTGCGCCAGTCACCGGTCAGACGCTTGATCTCCTCGAAGACAGCCTGTGCCTTCGGTGCGGCCGCCGGAACGACCAGCGGCTGCGTGGCGAGAACGAGTCCGAGCAGCG
>CAMLSI010000406.1 GCA_946482585.1 uncultured Lysobacteraceae bacterium | reverse complement strand
GCGCGTTCCTGCTGCAGCCGGGTCGCATAGCTCAGGCCCAGCTCGTACTGACCGGCCTGATTGTTGAGCAGCGCGGCCGCATGAAGCCCCTGCTCGCGGGCAAGCGGATCCGTGGTATTCGGCATCTGCTCGATGAGCAGGTCCAGATGCGTATAAGCCTCGAGATAGCGCCGCGCAATGCTGAGATTGCTCACGAGGCTCGCGGTGGCGCGAAAGCGCAGGATCGGGTCGGTCGACTCGGCGGTGACGGACTTGTAGAGCGGAATCGCCGCTTCGTAGTCGCCCGCATAGCCGCGCTCCCAAGCGCGCAGATAATGGAAATACTGCTGTTGCGGCGGCGTCAGCGACGCCTTGTCGCGCTCGATCGCATCGAGCATCTCGACGTAGGCGGGGTAGTTCGAGCTCTTCAGCGCATCGGCGTCGCGCAGGCGCTGGTCCATTGCGCTGCCTTGCTCCGCGACGACCCAGCCGACGACGCACAGCGCGATGAGCACGGCCGAAACGAAACGGGTGCCGGCCCATGGACGGCCGACACCCGCAAGCGGCTTCGTGTAACGATCAGGCGGCACGTGCGCGCGACGCGGAACGGACTTCTTCGTCATCGTCCTTGTCTTTTTCCGGCGCGTCGTCTTCGGCGGGAGCCATTCCGCAGACGACGTTCGTGCGGGCGCCGAGCAACCGCTCGAGCGCTGCGGTATCCCGCGTCAACAGCGCCGTCTTCAGCTCCGGATCGATCTCCGGAGTCATCGCGGCCGTCAGCTCGGCCGACGAGGCATGACGCAGCCGGCTGTCGCGCCCCACCCGCTCCAGGAATTCGAGAACGTTCACCATGGCTTTTCCCCTCTAGTTGGCAGTACTGGCATCCGGAACTGGTCGGTTTAGTACGAAGAGGTTGCTCGACACCGCAGTTCCTCCGGCATCACCCCTCACCAGCAAAAACCCCGCCCGGCGAGCGAGTCGGCTCGCGGCAAGATTCGATGGATCGGCACATCCGTAAATCCGGTCGATCGGCAATTGTCCGAATCCCCAGGCGGCAACCGCGCCCAAGGCTTCGGACGCCAGCCCGCTCGCATGGGCCTCCCGGCAGAGAATCAGCCCGATTTCGGCCTGCCTCGCGGTCGAGTCGACATCACGCAACGCGCTGACTCCCACCGGCTCGCCCGTCTGCTTCCGATGCAGCGCGAAATAGATGTGGCGCAGCGGCCTGCGCGTCGCCGCCGCGACGGCAGCGCCGAAGCTGCGCTTGACGTGTTCGGCGCCGAGTACCGGACCGACATGGCGCATCAGCCGCTGATCGGTATAGACGTGGCTGTAGAGCGTCTCGTCCGCCGGTGCGAGCGGCCGCACCGTCATGCGAAGCGTCGTCAGCACCAGCTCGAACGGCAGCGTCATACATGACCCACGGCCCGGTCGAGTTCGTTCAGCCGCTCGCGCACTGCCGGATTCGGCTCGAGTTCGCGCGCCGGCGGCAGCACGACGGTGGCATGCAGGTCGATGTCGGCGGCGACGAGGCCGGCGAGCGTCGTGTGTTCGATGCGCGGCGCGTGGATGGGCAGGGTCGCGACCTTGTAGATGATCGCGGGATGGTCGCGCGGGTAATCCTGAGCGAGCACGTCGACGAGCACTTCACGGTAGACGGCCGGCGTCGAGAAGCGCGCGAGCGACTGGTCGCCGGCGATGCCGACCTGCCAGAGCACGAGATAGGCCGACGTGTCGATGCGGCGCCGGTAGAACATCAGCTGGCTGGCTTCGAAGTGCTGGCAGCCGACACGGCCGGGGTCGATGCCGAGATCGGCGTAGAGGCAATCTTCGGCGGAGATGCCGGGATCCATGTGCGCCGCATAGCCTTCGGCGCGCGCCTGCGCGATCGCCCGGTGCGGCGGCAGCGCGAACACGCCGGGATGGCCGTAGAACGCACCGACGACCTTCCTGCCGGCGCGGACCTCGGTGAGCATGGCCTCGACCATGCGCTCATAGGTGCGCAGCCGCGACATGCCCTCGCGGTAGTACGGCTGCAGGCTGCGCACGTCGGCGTGCATGCCCTGCAGCCACAGCTCGACGACACCGTCGGAAACGCCGGCGAAAACGACGTCGGCCTGCTCGATATGGCTGCGCGCGAGCGGACTCAGGTGCGAGCCCAACGTCATGCCCAGGCCCACACAGACCAGACTGCCCTCGTGCGCCATGCTCCCCTCCGTCCGGTCCGTCCGCTCCCCGGTGCGGGCATGTTGCCGCGTCGGTACGTACCGCTGAAGACGGAACTTATTCGGAACCGGCGTGGCGCAGCAAGTGCGACCTTGTTGCCTCGTGTGAAATGAACGGAATCCTCTCTGCAACACTGATGCGATTTCGGCCGCTTGCGAAACCCCGGACTAGCCCGGGCGCGAACCGAATTTCGACAACGCCTGCCGGGTTTCCGCGACCAGCCGCTGCAGGTAGTCCGCGGCGGCCGGTATGGCGCCGACGCCCGCCTGCCGCAGCAAAGGTGCCGACTGGCCGCACCACAGCGACATCAGGTCGATGCGCCCCTGCGCGATCGCCGCGGCGCGCAGGCGGCCGCTGAGCCAGCCTTGCGCCGGGTACGGCGCGACCGGACCCGCGCCGATGTCGTCCATGAAACGATTGCGGATACCACGCGCGAGACGACCGCTGAACGCGCGCGTGAGTCCGGTGTCCTCCGCCGCGGGACCGAGCAGCGCCTGGCGATGCGCGTCGTGTGTGCCCGATTCGCGGCAGGCGAGAAAGCCGGTGCCGATCTGCACCGCCTGAGCGCCGAGCGTCAGTGCGGCCGCGACGCCGCGACCGTCCGCAATGCCGCCCGCGGCGACGACCGGCACGGTCACGGCGTCGGCAACCTGCGGCACCAGCGCGAGGCCGCCGGTGAGCACCTGCTCGGCCTGGCGCAGGAACGACACGCGATGACCGCCGGCCTCGAAGCCCGTCGCGACGATCGCATCGACGCCGGCTGCGGCGAGCGCGCGCGCTTCGGCCGGCGTGGTCGCCGCGCCGAGTGTCACAATGTCGAGCTCGCGGCAGCGCGCGAGCACGCCGGCCGGCGGAATGCCGTAGACGAAGCTGAAGACCGCGGGCCGCGCCTCGAGCACCGCGTCGACCTGCTCGGCGAACGCCGGCGAGTAGCGCGCCGGCGGCTCCGGCAGCGCGACGCCGAGTTCGTCGAAGTAGGCGCGCAGCGGTTCGAGCCAGCGCCGGAACGCCGCGTCGTCGGCGTGCAGGTCGTCGCTGCCCTCGAACGGAATCCAGAGGTTCAGGTTGAACGGGCGCGCGGTGCGCGCGCGGATTCCGGCGGCAACCTCGCGAATGCCGGCGCCGTCGAGATGATGGACGCCGAACGAGCCGAGTCCTCCGCCCTCGCTGACCGCCACGGCGAGATCGACTGCGGAGAGACCGCCGCCGAACGGCCCCTGCACGATCGGATAGCGCAGGCCGAGGCGGCGCGTGAAGGCGGTATCGGTCCAGGACATGGCGGGCTCCGTGCAGTCGTGAGGCCTGCAGCGTAATGCCTGCCCGCCGCGTCACGAATACGGCATCATGCACTTCATTCTTGCGGTGATGTAATCAATGAGCCGTCAGTTCGATGACCTCATGCTCGGCAGCATCGAGCTGTTCTGCCTCAGCGCGGAGCACGCCAGTTTTACCGCCGCCGCGACCGCGGCCGGCCTGACTCCGCCGGCCGTGAGCCGCGCGATCAGCCGGCTCGAACAGCGGCTCGGCGTGCGTCTTTTCACGCGCACGACACGGCAGGTCCACCTGACCGACGCGGGCCGCGCGTACTTCCAGCAATGCCGTCAGGCGCTGAACCAGCTCATCGACGCCGAGCGCGAAATCGGCGGACAGCAACGCGTACCCTCGGGCACCTTGCGCATCAGCGTGCCGACGCCGCTGGGCCACTATCGCATCCTGCCGCTGCTGCCGGTCTTTCGTGCGCGCTACCCGGACGTGCAGATCGACGCGCACGTCAGCGACCGCAACGTCGACCTGACCGCCGACGGCTACGACCTGGTCGTGCGCGCACGCACGCCGCCCGATTCCAGCTTCGTCGCGCGCAAGCTGCTCGACGCCGAACTCGTCGTCGTCGCGACGCCGGCCTATCTCGCGCGCGCCGGTACCCCGCAGTCGCCGGCCGATCTGGCCGCGCACGACTGCCTGCAGTTCCTGCTGCCGCGCAACGGCCAGCCGATACCCTGGCTGTTTCGCGAGCACGGCGCCGACATCGAGCGGCCGACCCTGGGCAGCATCGCCTGCGCCGAGCACGTGCTCGCCGCCGTCACCCTCGCGCGCCACGGCGGCGGCGTACTGCAGACATATCGCTTCATCGTCGAGGACGATCTCGCGCGCGGCGACCTCGTCGAAGTGCTCGCCGGTTTCGGCGGACGCTCGCGGCCGTTCTCACTGATCTATGCGGGCGGCCGCCACATGCCGCTGCGCCTGCGCGTGTTCATCGACTTCCTGATGGCCGCGTTCGCGCAGGCTCAGTCGAAACCGTCGGCGAAGATCGATTCGGTCTGAATCCGCGCGACGAGATAGTCCTCGCTCGCGCCGGTGCCGAGGCATGCCGCATCGACGGCGCCGACGAACACGGGACGGTCGCGCCACAGCGTGAGGCGGCCGTAGCGATGCGTCAGCGAAGGTACGTTGCAGGCGGCGACAGGGGGACGGTAGATCGCGGTTTGCGCGCCGTTCTGGCCGAAGGTCGTATCGACGCGATCGCCCGAGGCATCCAGGCCGATCTCGCCCATCGCGAAATGGATGCCGACGTCGGCCGGAGTCACAGGGCGCGTCGCGTGCGCGCCCAGCAGTACGCGGCGCCGCGGCAGCACGGTGACGCTCTGCAGGCCGAACCGGGCGTTCACGCCGGCCGCCTGCCCGCCTAC
>CAMLSI010000405.1 GCA_946482585.1 uncultured Lysobacteraceae bacterium | reverse complement strand
CTTGCCGAGGCATGCGCGAGCGATTTTGCGCCGCTCGCTGCGACGGGCACGGGGCCGATGCACAGGGTACCGGTAGCGGCAATGGTTACTGGGCTGCACAGGAGAAGGAATGGAAAGAGAACGAGACTCCGACTCGCGCCTCGCGCCTGCCACGAGGGACGGGCCTGTGGCGGGACGTGCGGGAAGCAGGCGTCAGGCGGATGTCGCATTGTGGCGCTTCGGCGATGCATCGGGCCCTCAGACGAAGCTGTGCAGCTCGCGATGCGCATCGCCGTCGAGATGCGGCAGATGGCTCCAGCGGCGCAGCTGCCAGGCGCCGTCCTCGCGCGCGAACTCGACGATGCCCGAATTCGCGAGGCTGAGATTGCGGCGTATCGTTTCGGCTTCGTCGAGCGCGAGCAATGCCTGCGCACAGCGCGAGATGACACCTCCGGAGCTGATCACCAGCGCCGTGCCCGAACCCGCGCTCGCCTCGGCGCGATCGTGCGCACGGCGCACGCGGTCGCGGAACGACTGTAAGGTCTCGGGCATGTGCGCATCGAGGGCGCCGCTGTCCCAGGCCTTGAATGCGCGGCTGATCAAAGCCTGGATGCGCGCCGGATCGAGGCCGCCGCGCAACGCGATCAGGTCCGGATCGTGCGCCGCATGAGCGGCATAGCCGCGCAGCAGGCTTTCGTGGTCGAACTCGTTCCAGTCCGCGTCGACCGCGGCCGCCGGCAACGGCCGGTCGACCGCATGCGCGGCCGCTTCGAGCGCCTGCAGTGTCTCGCGATGGCGCCGCTGCGTGCCGCTGACGACGTGCGCGAATTCGAGCTCGGGCTGCGCGGCGAGCCAGCGCGCGAGCAGTTCCGCCTGACGCAGGCCGCGTTCGGACAATCGGTCGTAGTCGTCGGTGCCGAAACTCGCCTGGGCGTGGCGGATCAGGAGCAGGCGCATGCCCGCCTGCGACTCATTCGGTGACATAGTTCTTGCTGAATTTGAGCGTGTAAGGCCGCGTGCTGCCGGCCGGCGTGATGCGCAGGTCGAAACTCAGGGTATCGCTGCCGCGGACCGGGAATTCGGCGAGGTAGTAGATCGCATCGGCCTCGCGGATCTCGCGCACGGCGACATCGCTGCGCTGGCCGGCGAGGTTCGCAACGGTGCCGCGGATCTCCGCAGCGACCGGCACCGGCTCGTCGCCCGCCTTCTGCACCGCGATATTGAGCAGGCCCTGTTTGCTCGACCGCGGAATCTTGTACTGCGCGGCGACCTGGGCCGGCAGCAGGTCGCTCGACAGCGCGTTGTAGTGCACGAGGTAGCCGTCGAAACGTTGCACCTGCTCCGTGCGCCCGCGCGCCGGCAACAGCAGCAACAGGATCGCGGTTCCGGCGAGCAGACCGATCTTGTAGGCGAGTTTCATCGGTATCTCCTGCAGACCTGACCGATTCATCTTACACCGCGGTCTTCACAGCGGCGGCAGGAACACGCGGAGTGCGCCACTGAGGTGCACGAGCGCGAGCATGACGAGACGCAGCGCGATCGAGGCATAGAGTGCCGACAGGTCGAAGTGTTCGAATTTCGGCGGCCAGTTGCGGAACGGTCGCAGCAGCGGTTCGGTCAGTCCGAACAGGACTTCGACTGCGGGATTGCGCCGGTCCGGCGAGAAGAAGCTGGCGATCGCGGCGAACAGGATGCCCCAGAACGCGATGCCGAGCAGGAAGTAGATCGTCACGAACGTGCCGACGAGCAAGAGCTCCAGCAGTGCGACGGGATAGCCGACCAGCAGGAACAGCAGCAATGTCTGCAGCAGCGCGAGCAGCCACAGCACCAGCAGGGTGGCCAGGCTGACCTGCCGCAGCGCGGGCACGAGCTGGCTCAGCGGGCCGACGACGGGATTTGTGGTTTTGTAGATGAATTGGCACAGCGGATTGTTGAAGCGCACGCGCGTCAGCGGCAGCAGCAGGCGCAGCGCGAACAGCAGCATCACGAGACTGAAGAAGATCTGGACCAGCATCACGCCGGCATCGCGGAAAAAGCCCATGGTCAATCTCCCGTGCGGGCCGCGAGTTCGCGACCGCGTCCGGTCGCCGCAGCGACCGCGTCGGCGACGATGTCGCGCAGGCCGTGCGCGGCGAAGCGATCGAGCGCCGCCTGCGTCGTGCCGCCCGGCGAGGTCACGCGCTGCCGCAGCACGGCCGCGGTTTCGCCGTCCTCGCGCAGCATGCGGCCCGCGCCGAGCGCGGTCTGTGCGGCGAGCAGGCGCGCGGCGTCCCGCGGAAGTCCCTGCGCGACCGCGGCGTCCTCGAGCGCCTCGGCGAGCAGGAAGAAATAGGCCGGCCCGGAGCCCGACAGCGCGGTGACGATGTCCATGTGGTCTTCCTCGGCTATCCAGACCACGGCACCGGCGGCCGCGAGTATGGTTTCCGCCGCGCGCCGCTGTTCCGGCGTCGCGCGCGCGTTCGCGCAGAGACCGCTTGCGCCGGCACCGATCAGCGCCGGCGTGTTCGGCATGCTGCGCACGATCGCGGCCGCGCCGCCGCACCAGGCATCGAGCTGTTCCATGCGGATGCCGGCCGCGATCGACAGCATCAGCGCGTGGCTCTGCTGCACGACGGTGCGCAGCGATTCGCAGACCGGCCGCATGACCTGCGGCTTGACCGCGAGCACGATGACGTCGGCACCCGCCGCCGCCGCCGCGCCGTCGGCATGCACCGCGACGCCGAAATCGCGCGCGAGCGCATCGCGCAGTCCGGCATTCGGTTCGGCGACGGCGATGCGATCGGGCGCGGCGCCCTGGCGCACGAGCCCGCCGATCAGGCTGCGCGCCATGTTGCCGCCGCCGACGAAAGCGATGCGCGGCAGCGAATTGAGCGGGGCTTCGGACATGGAGTCTTCATCGGAACGGAGAGGGCGCGAGCATAGCCGCGCGCCGCACCCGGCTGGAACTGCTGATCGATAAGTCGCCGTGAACCGCCGGCTCGCCGCAGCCTAGGCCGTCCGCGCCCCGAACAGCGCCGAGCCGATGCGCACCAGCGTCGCGCCCTCGGCGATCGCGAGTTCGAAGTCCTCGCTCATGCCCATCGACAGCGTGTCGGCCATCGCGTGCGTGCGCTGCAGCGCCTCGAACAGCGCGCGCATGCGCGCGAAAGCGGCGCGGCGCAGCGCCGGGTCGGCGTGCGGCGCGGGTATCGCCATGAGGCCGCGCAACTGCAGCGCCGGCTGCGCGGCGATCGCGGCGGCGAGTTCGTCCATCGCTTCGGGCCGGCAGCCCGACTTCGACGATTCGTCGTCGATGTTGATCTGGATCAGCACGTTCAGCGGACCGCGCGCGGCCGGCCGGAAACGCGCGAGCGGCGCGACGAGCTTGAGCCGGTCCACGGTCTGCAGCCAGTCGAAGTGTTCGGCCACTTCGCGGCACTTGTTCGACTGCAGCGGACCGATCAGATGCCACTCCAGCGCGAGATCGGCCAGCTCGCGCTGCTTGGCGAGCGCTTCCTGCACGTAGTTCTCGCCGAAGCGGCGCTGGCCGAGTGCGGTCAGTGCGCGCACCGCGGCGGCAGGCTTGGTCTTGCTGACCGCGAGCAGTGACGCGGCATGCTTATGCTGCGATGCAGCATGCGCGATCCGGGCACAGATCTCAGTAAAGGCAGTTTCCGAAGAACTCATCTCAAGGGCGCACGCCAGCGGAAAATTGCCGAGCTATACTCGGCTGAAACCACGCCGGACAGCGGCGTCGATTGACTTGGGGGATTGCGCATGGATATTGCTGAGCTTCTGGCATTCTCAGTCAAGAATAAGGCCTCGGACCTGCACCTGTCCGCGGGGCTGCCGCCGATGATCCGCGTCGACGGTGATGTGCGCCGCATCAATATCCCGGCGCTCGATCACAAGCAGATCCACTCGCTGATCTACGACATCATGTCGGACAAGCAGCGACGCGACTATGAAGAATTCCTCGAGGTCGACTTCTCGTTCGAGATTCCGGGACTCGCGCGCTTCCGCGTGAACGCGTTCAACCAGAACCGCGGCGCGGGCGCGGTCTTCCGTACGATTCCCTCGGAAGTGCTGTCGCTCGAAGACCTCGGCTGCCCGAAGGTGTTCAAGGAACTCATCGCGCAGCCGCAGGGCCTGATCCTCGTGACGGGGCCGACCGGTTCGGGCAAGTCGACCACGCTCGCGGCGATGGTCGACCACGTCAACAAGAACGAGTACGCGCACATCCTGTCGGTCGAGGATCCGATCGAGTTCGTGCACACCTCGCAGAAATGCCTCATCAATCAGCGCGAAGTGCATCGCGACACGCACGGCTTCAACGAAGCGCTGCGATCGGCGCTGCGCGAAGACCCGGACTACATCCTCGTCGGCGAGTTGCGCGACCTCGAAACCATCCGCCTCGCGCTGACCGCCGCGGAAACCGGCCATCTCGTGTTCGCGACCCTGCACACGTCGTCGGCCGCCAAGACGGTCGACCGCATCATCGACGTGTTCCCGGCCGGCGAAAAGCCGATGGTGCGGTCGATGCTGTCGGAATCGCTGCGTGCGGTGATTTCGCAGTCGCTGCTGAAGAAGGTCGGCGGCGGCCGCATCGCGGCGCACGAGATCATGGTCGGCATTCCCGCGATCCGCAACCTGATCCGCGAGGACAAGGTCGCGCAGATGTATTCGTCGATCCAGACCGGCGCCCAGTACGGCATGCAGACCCTGGATCAATGTCTGCTCGATCTCGTCAAACGCGGACTGGTTACGCGACCGCAGGCAGCCAGTTATGCGAAGAACAAGGAAATCTTCAAGTGATCCCTCGAAGGCCGGCGCCCGCCGGCCTGCGAGCGGCTCGAAGATCTCCCCGTAACGCGCCGACGCGGGCGTCGTCGGTCGGGCAGGGCGCATCGCATGCGATCGCCCGCCGCCGAACGTCCCG
>CAMLSI010000404.1 GCA_946482585.1 uncultured Lysobacteraceae bacterium | reverse complement strand
ACGTACGGCTCGACCGCCTGCCGCTGACTCTCAACGGCAAGGTCGATCGCAAGGCGCTGCCGGCGCCAACCTGGGTGGCCGATGCCTTCGTCGCCGCGGACGGCGAGACCGAACAGCAGTTGGCCGGGATCTGGCAGCAGGTGCTCGGCCTGGAACAGGTCAGCGTAACCGCCGGCTTCTTCGATCTCGGCGGCCACTCGCTGCTCGCGACGCGGCTGGTCAATGCCGTGCAGCGCCACTTCCGCGTCGAATTGCCGATTCGCACGATCTTCGAGAAATCCGACATCCGCAGCATCGCCGCGCTGATCGATGCGCAGCTGCTGCGCGAGCGCAACCTGAATCAGGCCAGGACACCGGCCCAGCATGTGGAAATGGAGTGGTGAACATGCGCGTAACCGATCTTGTGCGGTATCTGAACGAACGCGGCATTTTTCCGTATGTGGAAGAAGGCAGGCTCAAGACGCGTTCGGAGTCGGCCGTGATCGACGCGGAGACGATCGGCAGGATCCGCGAGCACAAGGACGCGCTGATCCGCTTCCTGTCCGAGGACTCGCTGGCCGGCGGCGTCGCTCCGATCGCGCGCATCGCCGAGCGCGACGTGCCGTCGGTGCTGTCCTTCGCGCAGCAGCGCCTGTGGTTCATCGACCAGCTCGAAGGCGGCAGCGCGCAATACAACATCACGATAGTGCTGCGACTCGCCGGCACGCTGGACAGCGGCGCACTGCAGCGCACGCTGGACAGCCTCGTCGCGCGGCATGAAGTGCTGCGCACCGGCTTCGTGCGCGTGGACGGCGAGGTACTGCAGCACGTGCATCCGGCCGCCGCCGTGTCGCTGGATCAGACCGACCTGCAGTCTCTCGATGCCGCCGCGCAGGACGCCGAACTCGAACGCCTCGCCAACGAGGACGCAAACCGCAGTTTCGACCTGTCCGCGGGGCTGCTGCTGCGCGCGCGCGTCATCCGTCTCGCACCGCGGCTGCAGGTGCTGATGTTCGCGACCCACCACATCGCGTCGGACGGCTGGTCCAAAGGCATTCTGCTGCGCGAGTTCTGCGCGCTGTATACGGCTTTTTGCAACGGCGCGCCCGACCCGCTGCCACCGCTGCCGGTGCAGTACCGCGATTTCGCGCGCTGGCAACGCGACACCCTGCAGGGCGAGCCGCTGCGGCGCGAACAGGACTGGTGGGCGGAGCAGCTCGCCGGCGCACCGCCGGTACACGCGTTGCCGCTGAGCCATCCGCGTCCGCCGCAGCAGGTGTTCCGTGGCGGCATGCACCAGGCGCGCCTGCCGGCAGCGCTCGTGGCGCGCCTGCGCGAACGCTGCGCCGCGGCGGACATGACGCCGTACGTGTTCCTTCAGCTCGTGTTCGCGCTGCTGATCGCGCGCTACAGCAACGAGGACGATGTCGTCGTCGGCACGCCGGTCTCCGGCCGCGTGCATCCGGACATCGAACCGCTGGTCGGCTTCTTCGTCAACACGCTGGTGCTGCGCACGCGCATCGATCCGCGCCAGCCGTTCGCGGACCTGCTCGCGGCGAACCGCCGCGCAGTGCTCGATGCCTTCAGTCACCAGGCACTGCCGTTCGAGATGCTCGTCGACGCGCTGCGGCCCGAGCGCAGCCTGAGCTACAGCCCGCTGTTCCAGATCCTGTTCTCGTACCACAACAGCGGCCAGGGCGAACTTCGCCTGCCGGGACTCGAGGTGGAAGCGCCCGCGCTCGCCGACAACATCAACCAGTTCGACATCGAGTTCAACGTCGCCGACGAAGGCGACACGCTGCTGACCGTGTGGTCGTACAACCGCACGCTGTTCGATGCGGCGGCGATCGCGCGCCTGTCGGACAGCTTCGCCGTGCTGCTGCAGGCGGCGCTGGACCAGCCGCACCGCGCGGTCGCCGACCTGCCGCTGCTGACGGCGCAGGAAACGCAGCGCCTGCGCGAACTCGGCGAGGGCGAGACCCGCGCCTATCGCGACGATCTGTGCCTGCAGCAGCTGTTCGAACAGCAGGCCGCGCGCACGCCTGCGGCCGCGGCCGTGGTCGCCGCCGACGAGATACTGAGCTACGCCGCACTGAACGAACGTGCGAACCGGCTCGCGCATTACCTGATCGGACGCGGTGTCGGACGCGGCGCGCGCGTCGGCATCTGCCTGCGCCGTTCGCCGGACATGGTCGTCGCGCTGCTCGGTGTGCTGAAGGCGGGCGCGGCCTACGTGCCGCTCGCGCCGGAACTGCCGTCGGACCGGCTGTCGTTCCTGCTCGCCGATGCGGGCATCGACCTCGTGCTGACGCATTCGGAATTCTGGAGCGCGCTGCCGCTGGACGATCGCGAGGCGCTGCCGCTGGATCTCTCCGACGGCCTGCTGCAGGACTACGCGACGACGAATCCCGAGACGGCCTCGACCAGCCTGGTGCCGACGGACGCGTGCTACGTCATCTATACCTCGGGTTCGACCGGCCAGCCCAAGGGCGTGGTCGTGCCGCACCGCGGCGTGGTGAATTATCTGGAGTACGCCGCGCGCGAATACCTGCGCGACGACATCGCCGGCGCGCTGGTCGCCACGCCGTTCGGCTTCGACGCGACCGTCACGCCGCTGATGCTGCCCTGGCTCGCCGGAAAGCCCAGCGTGCTGCTCGCCGACGACAATGCCGCGTGCCTCGCGCAACTGCTCGACTACGCCGCGTCGCCGCAGGCGTGGCTGTTCAAGCTCACACCCGCGCATCTGGACGCGATGGCGCACCTGCATGCGAAGGCGCCGTCGCCGACCGCGCACGTGCTCGTCGTCGGCGGGGAACAGCTCACGCGGCGCAGCCTGGAGCGGCTGCGCGCGCAGGTGCTGCCGCAGGCCGTCGTCATCAACGAATACGGGCCCACCGAGACGGTGGTGGGGTGCAGCGTCCATCGCTGCGAACCCGGCGACAGCGGGAGCGCCGACGCGATTTCCATCGGCCGGCCGATCGCGAACACGCGCCTGCTCGTGCTCGACGAATCCGGCCAGCCGGTGCCGGTCGGCGTCGCTGGCGAGCTGTACATCGGCGGTGCCGGCGTCACGCTCGGCTATCTGAATCGGGACGCGCTCACGGCGCAGAAATTCCCCGCCGACCCGCAGCGTCCCGGCGCGCGCTGCTATCGCAGCGGCGATCTCGTGCGCTGGCTCGCCGACGGCACACTGGAATTCATCGGCCGCAGCGACGACCAGGTCAAAGTCAACGGTTTCCGCATCGAGCTCGGCGAGATCGAGAGCGCGCTCGCGCGCCACGCCGACGTCGAGGAGTGCTGCGTCGCGGTACGCGCCGACGGCGAAGGCCGCGGCCGCCTGATAGGCTACGTCGTGCCGCGCGCCTCGATCCTTGCGAGCGCCGACGACGAAAGCGAGATCCAGCGCTGGAAGTTCGAGCGCATCGCCGCGCTGCGCGAATTCCTGCGCGGCAGCCTGCCGGAGTTCATGCAGCCGGCGGTCTACGTGCTGCTCGATGCGCTGCCGCTGAGCGCGAACAACAAACTCGACCGCGCCGCGCTGCCGCCGCCCGACGAGAACGATTTCGAGAAGGAAAGCTACTGCGCGCCGCGCGACGAGCTGGAAAGCGCGCTGGTCGCGATTTGGCAGGACGTGCTCGGGCTCGGGCGCATCGGCATCGACGACCATTTCTTCCGCCTCGGCGGCCATTCGCTGCTCGCCACGCGTGTGGTCAGCGAAATCGCCGACCGCCTGCAGCGCCGCGTGCCCGTGCGCGCGCTGTTCGAACACCCGAGCGTGCGCGCGCTCGCCGCGCGGATCGCGCAGGAACCGGAAACGGCAGCCGCACCGATCGCGGCCGCACCGACCGGCGCGATGGCCTTGTCCTTCGCGCAGCAGCGCCTGTGGTTCATCGACCAGCTCGAGGGCGGCAGCCGCCAGTACCACATCGCCGCCGCGCTGCGCCTGGACGGCGTGCTCGATGCGGGCGCGCTGCGCGGTGCGCTGGACACGATCGTGCAGCGGCATCAGGTGCTGCGCACGCGCTTCGTCGCGGTCGACGGCGCGGCGACGCTGCAGCTGGCCGACGAGGGCAGGGCGGGTTTCGCGAGCAGCGACCTGCGCGCGGACGATCCCGCCGCGCAGGACGACGAGCTGCGTGCGCTGATCGCGCAGGAAACCGCGCATCCGTTCGACTTGTCGCGCGACACGTTGCTGCGCTGCCGGCTGATCCGCCTCGGCGAGACGCGCCATGTCGCGGTGCTGACGATGCACCACATCGCCTCCGACGGCTGGTCCACCGCGCTGCTCGTGCGCGAATTCTCGGCGCTGTACGCCGCGCTGCGCGACGGCCGCGCCAGCCCGCTGCCGCCGCTGGCCCTGCAGTACGCCGACTTCGCCCACTGGCAGCGCGAACAGCTGCAGGGCGAGCTTTTGCAACGGCACCTGGATTTCTGGCGCGAACAACTGCGCGACCTGCCGCGCGTGCACGGTCTGCCGCTGGACCGGCCGCGCCCGGCGCAGCAGCGCTTCAGCGGCGGCCGTGTCGTGCACGACATCGCCGCACCGCTGACGCGGCAGCTGCACGCGCTCGCGCAGCGCCACGGCGCGAGCCTGTTCATGCTGCTGCAGAGCGCGTTCGCGCTGCTGATCGGCCGCTGGAGCGACGAGACCGATGTGGTCATGGGCTCGCCGGTGGCCGGCCGCGTCTCGCGCGAGGTCGAGCCGCTGATCGGCTTCTTCATCAACAACCTCGTGCTGCGCAGCGACCTGTCGGGCAATCCGTGCTTCGGCGAGCTGCTCGCGCGCAACCGCGAACGCTTTCTGCAAGCCAGCGCGCACCAGCTGCTGCCGTTCGACATGCTCGTCGATGCGCTCAAGCCCGAGCGCAGCCTGAACCACGCGCCGCTGTTCCAGGTCAGCTTCAGCTTCCACAACCTGGACAGCGCAGAACTGAGC